>NZ_KV788293.1:0-1787 GCF_001807215.1 Corynebacterium sp. HMSC05D08
TGTTATGTCCATGGGCTTTTTGGACACGGAGTCCAGTAGCTTTTTGGGCTAGGAGTCCAATGACTTTTTGGACGTGGAGTCTCCCTGCTTTTTGGGCAGGGAGTCTTTGGTGTTTTTGGACAGTCTCTAGCTCGTCTTACCGGTTATGGTTTCTTTCGTCTCGACGGGCGCGGACGCGACAGGATTGGTTTGATCTCTGGTGGCCGGCGGTGCCACATTCCTTCGACATGCCCGATGTTGATCTGTCCGCCGGCTGGACGCTCAAGTAGCTTGATGGGCAGTGGGAATGAAAACAGTGCTTCACCATCATGATCAGTGAAGAACTCAGCGGTGTCATCGGTAACGTGGCTGTATATGAGCCGGTTTTTAAACCGGAGTCCTACATAGAATCCATAGCCCAGGATGCGCACCACTCCGCTTTTGTTGATCCACAGTGTGTCGGGGATACCCCAGGCGTTGCTTGACTGGGCGGATAGACCGTCTACGGTGGGACTGATGGTAGGAGATGATTCTTGCTGGATTGGTTCGTTATCGTCATCGATGGTTGTGGGAGAAGCTGCAACTTCTCCCACAACCGGCGCCATCGCCTCTTTAACCCCATTCTCGATACGATGCTCGTGGTGTATCGCGCTTTCTGAGTGTGTATCCCGGTATGACTTCACAATCTTGGCCCACAGCACATCCGGGTCAATGGGTTGTGTTGGGGATTGAGCGTGGGCGAAGTGCTCACGGGCTTGGGCTGGAGTGATGTGCATTTTGCCGACTAGCAGGCCTTGATGGCGGCGCCTGGTGTTGTAAAACTCGCGGTAGTCGTCCAACAGCTGTTTGACGTGCTGAAGTGTTGTAGGTTGGCGTGCATCGAGAAACTTGGTCATGGTTTGATGCGAGCGTTCATCTTTGCCTTGGGTTTGCGGGCCAAAACCTGCAATGGACCAGATACCTTGGGCGGCGAGCCAGCGCTCGGTATCGGACAACCGGCCCCGGTGATAGGTGGCGAAAGCTTCACCGTTATCGGTCAAAAGTTCCTGCGGGCGACCATACGTTTCTATTGCTGCGGCCAAGGTAGTGCGAGCATCGAATCCGTTTTCTTTGGCGGCGAAGGCTTGTGAGCCCAGATCAAACCGGCTGGCATCATCAACCAGCTGGTAGATAGTGATCTGGGTATGTGGAGTGCCAAAGAGTCGGTAGACAAACCCGTCGAGTTGCCACAGCTCATCGACTTTATCGCGTGCCCAGCGTTTAAAGCTTTTACGAGGACGTTTACGGGCATTGGCCTCAGCAACACCAGCTTCGTGGAGCCAAAGCGCAATCGTAGACCGTGCCGGTGGGTGCTCTAAACCAAGGTCATCAATGAGGTAGTAATAGATTGACCACGGGCCATAGTCCCGTCCCTGGGCCTTGAGCACTGATCGAGCTGTGATGACTTTCTGACGAAGGTGATCATCGTAGATTCTGGCTGGGGAATGCGGGGCGGTGGAGTCAGGCAGGATGCCTGCACGGCCGCGTTGTTCAACGCGGCGTTTGATGTTGGCATAGGTTTGGCGAGATACGCCAATATCCTTGCAGAATTGGGTGACGGTTCGTCCGTCTCTTACTGGGTCGAAGTCCGCTATTTTCTTGCGGAGATGGGTTGAAATAGCCATCTTGGTATTCCAACCCACCGACTGTCCAAAAAGTCTTGAGACATCACGACAAGGAAGTCTTTGGACTCCGTGACCAAAAACTATCTGGACTCCCCGTCCAAAAAGCCATTAGACTCCGTGACCAAAAACTCCATAGACATCACA
>NZ_KV788294.1:0-98941 GCF_001807215.1 Corynebacterium sp. HMSC05D08
AAGGGGCGGGCTCAGCGTTGTTTGCTGAGCCCGCCCCTTCTTTAGATGCCTACTACCTAGGTCGAGTGGCGCGATGCACGAGCCACTCCCCTGCCTGGTTTTACCGCTTAGGCGGTCTTGCGGCGGCTGAGCAGTAGGCCCGCACCTGCGAGCACAGCACCAATGAGCCCCACAAGGCCCACGCCGTACCCACCGGTCTTCGGCAGCTTGCCGGTCTTGGTGTCGGTCACTTGCAGGATCATGAGTTCGCCGGACCCTTTGGCCTTGATAAACGGGCTACTGCCGCCTACCACGGAGATTGTGTACTCCTTGGTCTTCTGGTCGATTGAAATTTCAAAAGCTACCGGCTCGGGCAGCAGGTTGAGACCTGCCGGTGCCTTCGTTTCTACGAGGTAGAAAGTGCCAGTCTTAGTAATTTCAATTGTTTTCATCTCAGGCGTGATGGTGTAGACCGGTCCTCCACTGTAGTCCGGCTGACCACCAACCGAAGGATAGATTTCGAAGGTCGCACCACCGAGTCCCGGTAGAACCTTGACTCCCTCGCCATCGACGTATTCCGCCTTTTCCAAGGTCAGCTTGCCTGGCTTGGGGGCCGGCGCTTTGTAGTTATCGACGACGCAGGAAATGTGAGACAGAACCTTATTGGATTCCGACATCTCTACGCGGAAACCAAACTCGCCCACATTTTCCACCTTGAGAGGTGAAGTCTTCCCGTCTCGGGTTTGAGTACACACAGCGTTGAAGTCACCGGTGGAATCCAAGGTGTCACCGCGTCGGAACAGGGTGTAGCCCTGCTTCTGCGTTTCAGCCAGAACCAGCGACTGCTCCTTCTCGCTTTCAATGTTCCACGATGCAGTACCCTTATCGGATTCAGATCCGGAGGTCACCTTCATCGACTGGTGAACCAGCAGACCGTTACCAGAGCCGATGACATTGTCATTTGCGGATAGGGTGAATTCCCAACCTGGGGCACCGTCTTCGAGAACCTTGCCGTTTTCATCGACAATCCTCTTCTTGACCTTCACTACGCCGTTACAACGAGAAGCAAGCTCTTCACCAATCTGCTTCAACTGCGCGGCTAGCTGCGAGTACTGGTTAACTCGGATAGTGTCGCCGGTACCAGAAAGATCCTCACCCATGGTCTTGACGCCTCGCGGACCGTAGGTCCACTTGGATTGATCACGCGTAATATTGATAAACCGGCCTGCCGAGTTTCGCTCCCAAACCTTGAAACCACGATTTTTATACGCAATCTCGAAGTTCACGGTAGTGTCGTCGCCCACGTAGCTTGCCGCATCCACGTATTTATCGAACTCAAAATAAAGTCCGGGCTCCGTAGGGGTTGTGCCACGCTTCCGCCAACGCACATTTTTCAATACGAGATCCTGAGTAACAGTTGTGCGCTGAGCAGACTTTCCGCCTACGGTCAGATCGACCATAATCGGAACAACACGCGTTCCTGCGGCCTTCAGCTCATTAGCTGCATCGATTGCCTGGTTCAGAGCGGACTCTTGGACGAACTCGCCCCCAAGCCCTAATTCAGTGGACCTAGATGAATAGGTCGGCATACCGTCAGTGATGAAGTACACCACGTCATAGTTTCCCGCAGCGACTTGCTTAAGACCGGCTTCCCAGTTAGTAGAACCGTTGCCGTCCCAGTTAGACACAAAGCCCTTTGCTCGACTAACCCCATCATCAGACTGCAACGAGATATAAGGCGGATTCTCGTTATGCGTAGACCCGCGTGGGTTCCACGGCGCGCTACCAGCAAAATTGTAGATGCCGAGCTCTGCAGGAGTTCCAGCCAGCGAATCAATCAAAGCATTCGCCGCTTTTTTCGACTCGGTAAAACCGTTTGAATCAGCGTAATTCAGCGAAGTTGAAAGGTCGGCCACTACAGCAATGCGCAGACCACAACGCTGTGGCATCGGCGGGTTAGGGACCCTCCCATGCACCCAATCAGCTCCATCCGGCGGAGAGATAATCGGTGGCTTTGGCTCACCTTTTTTCTCTCCATACACATCGAGGGTGACTTTCAGATTCTTGTTCTGTGAGAAATTATTAGTGAAGGTGAATACCGCATCCTTCGGCACAACGGCAGAGTCAACCGGCTTGCCATCTTTTACCGGCACGACTTCCATAGTGATGAAGCCGTTGCCAATATTGACATTGCGCTTCTGCAAGGTCACGCCTGACTCAATCTTATCCAGCTCGAGGTTGTACTGCTGCGCTTCCAAGGGGGTCGCGTCAGTCTCGATACGCACGGTTGCGTACTTCATGCGAGACTCCTCGGTCACCTTAGCCGTAAAGGCATTGGGATTCTTCGGATCTACTGGGTCACTTTCAACTGCAAAGTCGTGACCGATGGCATCAAAGTGACGCCCTTCGACAGCCGGCGGCTTAGGGTCTTCAGAAGAATCTGAACAGTTTTTCACCTGCCCGCTGAAGTCGAAAGACCACTCGGTCCTCGCACCGGCAGCGATCTGGTATCCGTTCTGCGGCTTCGCCGTGACCTTAACGGTCGCCTTTTGCCCCTCGTAGAAGTGCTGCCCAGCGGACTTTCGCTCGCCACCAATGAAGTAGTCGACACCCTTCGTGTCTGGGATGTTGATAAAGCCCTTCTCTACACAAGAGGGCGCGGTGGCTGGATCAACTGCAGTTGGCTCTGCAGGAGTCACGGACGTACCCGGCTCCGGTTCCGGGGATGGCTGTGGCTCCGTTGGGTCAGGCTGTGGCTCCGGTTCCGGGTCAGGGCCGGTGGTTGTTGATGTTGTGCCCTTCAGTGCGACGGACACCGAACCCGTTACCTTTGGCGCTGTGAAATCGGGAGTCAGGCGAACAACGTCCCCTTTATTCACCGCAATATTCAGATCGTTATGGGTAATCGTAAAGTTTGTACGTGGGTTACCGCTTGGCGTGAACTTTGGCTCAATCGACGTTCCGTTAATCGTTAGCGTGTACGTCTGCACGAAATTTTTTCCGGAAACGGAAAATTCAAGACTCGTGACCGTGGCGTCCGCCCCAACGGTGAACTCAAATGTCGGATCGGGCCTGGCATTGAGGTTCGAAAAATCCCGTTTCGCCGGGCTCACCGGAATGGTCGTCGCCTGCGTCTGCGCCTGCGCGGTCGGGGCCGGAAGGCTGGGCAGCGCGCCTGGGACGGCGACGCCGAAAACCAGCGCAAGCGCGGCAATCAGCGCGGCCGCTACTCCCATGAATCTTGTTTTCATTGTCGCTACCCTTCTTGCTTTCGCTTCTTCGTGATCAACAGCATCAACAGCCCGGCGCCCATCAGCGCCACCGCGGCGAGGACGAGACCGATGATCTGCACACCAGTCATCGCCAGGGCGCCCTGTTCGCGTTCTTTCTCATTACCCGACCCGGGGGTCTCCCGTGGCGGCGGGGTTTCGCCCGGCGGGGTGTCCCCTGGGGGCGGGGTGGACGGCGTCGTCGGCGGCGTCGTCCGCGGCGTCGTCGGTGGTTCGGTCGGTGGGGTGTTCGGCGGAACCGTGTTGTTCGTCTTCGCCACGATCACACCTTCCACCGGCCGGGGGTTATCAGCAACAGTATGGAAAGGAACCGCCACCAGGAAGGGGCTGATCTCCCGGTACTCTCCCGCCGCGGCACCAGCCGGTGCCTGGGAGGTGACCAGGTAGATGCCCTTCTCGAGCCCCTGGAATCGGACCTGGCCGGCCTCGTTGGTCACGGCTGTGATCGTGCGGTCGGTCGGCCAGTCAGCGATCTCGTCTGCGCTGGTGTTGCGGACCTTCGCCTTATCCGCGGCGTTCTCCGGGTCGATGCCCTGCAGCCGCTCCAGTTTGATGGTCACGCCCGCGACCTTGCCCGTGGCAGGGTTGACCGGGTCCCCATTGCCCGGGGAAAGCGTGATGCTCAGCGTGTCGGTTCCGTAGTCGCGGGATACCCCGGACTGATCACTCAGCCCGGCTACCTGGGCTGCGTCGGCAACCCCGACGGCACCATTTGCGCCGCCGAGCAGGCCAGCGCTGAGGGCGATGGCCGCCACAAGGCTGCGACTGGTCCGTACCGCGCGTGCGTGGCTAGTCATCTGCTCCAGCTCTTTCGTCATTCATCGTCTCTGTCGTTTCTTGGGATTCGTCATCCCGCTTGTTCTTCAGCAGCCACCGCAGCAGCAAGAGCAGCACAACAGCTGCTGCCGCGAGGAGCGCGTACATCCACCACTGCCACCCGGTACCGTGGTTCTTGTCGAAAACCTCGTGATCCTCTGGGTCCAGCGGGACTTGGTGGCCGCGCACCAGCAGGCGGTGCGTGTTGATCCCGTAGGGTGTGCAGGTGATCAGGGTGATGTAGTCCTTGCCCTGCTCCGGGCGGAGATCCTCGGTTTCGGTGGGGAGCACAACCTTGATCTGGTCGACCACGTACTTCAGCTTCTTGCCGGAGACCTGGACGTAGAAGGCATCACCTTTCTCCGCCTTATTGAGGTGGTCGAACATGGTGGAGTTCGCCAGGCCCGTGTGACCGGTGATCACCGAGTGCGTGCCCTTGCCGCCGACTGGCAAGTCGGAGCCGAAAAGGTGCCCCAAGCCCTTTTGCAAAGTGTCGTCATCTGTCCCGTGGAAGATCGGCAGGTCTGCCTTGATCTTCGGGAAGATGAGGCGCGCCATCGCGTCGTTCGCGCTGAGCTGGTCCAGGTATTCCTGGTATTCCGGGTTGTTCTCGTCGAGGCGGGCGAGCCAGGGGTCGAGGATGGGGCCGGTTGTTCGGTTCTCGTTGTACTCGTGTGCACGCTCCCACTGGGTGTCCTTCACCTCTTGTGGGGCACTCTTTTCGAGTTTCGCGTATTCCTGCGCGGCCTTCGTGACTTGGTGATTATTCCACAGGGTGGACGTCACCGGGTACAGCATCACGAGCACCCCGAGGATCACGAGTGCCGCGGCCAGCATGGGACTGGTCTTGGTGTTGTTGGCACGGCGGGGTTCCTTCTTCGGTTCCACGTCTGTGCTGAGGGTTTGATCCACGGGGTACTCCTGGGCTGGTTCTGTGTGGCTTGATGTGGGTGAAACCTCCGCCCGCAGGGTTGTCCGCTGGGCGAAGGTTTTACCGATTCAGCGGGCTATTAGTTCTTAGCACCGCGGCGTGCGAACCATGCACCGGCTGCCACGATGGCGGCACCGATTGCGGCCAGGATGCCGACACCGGCACCACCGGTCATCGGCAGGTTCGGGGTGGTGTCGTCATTGTTAACGACCTCACCGAAGTGAGAACCGACATTGACGTAAGCCAACTCGTACTCACGCTCCGGGATGGTCGACTTAGCAACCAGCTTGAACTCTATCGCCTCCGGCAGCAGCTCCTTGCCCTTCGGAGCCTTGGTCTCAATCAGGCAGTAGTGGGACCGTTTGCTTTCGCTGACTACTTCGTTGTTTTCGAAGTCATTGACGTGCAGACCAGTGATCTTGACATTACCGTCCCGGTCAGAGACGAAGGTGTCCGTAGTCTTAAAGTTCTGCTGACCTTTTACTACTTTCCAGGCGCCCTTATTTTGGGTATTAATATTGGAGCACTTCTCTTCTTTTTCCTGGCGGACAATCTGGAACTCGGCGCCTTCCAAGCCCTTGCGGTCGCTATCAACCTTCTTGAACTGCAGGCCACCCCAGTAGGTCTTGACCTTCGGGGTCTCTTTCGGGGTCTGGTTCTCCGTACCATCCGGGTGGTTCTGGTAGACCAAACCGGTGTTCGGTGCGATATCGGTAGCGTTCTTGAACTCTTCCTTGAGCTTGGTGGTGATGGTAACGACGACCTTGTCACCAGCATCAAGTGACTTAGCAGTTTCCTTTTTCAGGTTAACATCGACGCTATTGCCATCGAAGAACTTGCCGTCATTGTCGTCGTCCTTAGTCAGAGTCTGCTCTTCGCGATTTTTCTTGATAATCTTGACCTCAACGTCAGTGACCGTCAGCTTCTCGTCAATCTTGTCAGTGATCTGGAACTGGTTACGCTCCTTTCCCGGCTCCAGCTGACGAGCGGTACCCGTGACGGTGTAAACCAATTTTTCGTCGCCAGCGTTCTGGTCCTTGTCCTCCACGGTCTTGGTCGGCTCTTCGTCCTTGTAGTTCTTCGGGAACGCGTGGACGTCGTAGTTCCAGTGAGTGCCCTGGTTCTCCCCACCGTTATTCGCGGTCATCGGAATGAAAGCGATGAACGGAACAGCCGGGTCATAACCTTCCGCCGGCTTGGTCTCAACAACCAGGTAAGCACCGAGGGCAAGTTTCTCGGGAACTACCCACTTGCCGTCTTCGCCGGTCGTGCCGGTTGCGACTTGTTTCAGGACGCCGTTCTTAATCAGATCCTCGGTCGCCTGGGTGCCAGTAGCAAAATCGCTAGCCTTCAGCTTCGAAGCAGCCAGCAGGCCCTCGTTAGTGGTGACATCGATGTCGGTAGCGCCATCTGCAGTCTTGTTGATCTTGTAAACGGTGAAGCCCACGCCCGCGAGCTTATGACCACCTTTGCTCTCAACCTCCTCGGCATCTTTAATAGTGCCCGACGGGGTGCCTAAGCTGGTCGGGTTACCGAACTTGTGAATGGTGAGCGAGCCCGTGGCGTTCTTATTCACCAGTGGGGAGTCGCCTGCAGGCTGGTTGACGGCCTGGTCATTGTTTGCGTCCTGAGCGAGCGCGCCCGGGGCAGCGATACCCAGGGAGAGGCCAGCAACGGCGGCGACAGTGACCGAACGAATGGTCAGAGAGTTCTTCTTCACTGGAGTGAATTCCTTTACATAAGTAGTGACTGGAGCGCGTAGCACCCCCGATGTTCAGCGACTCACTCCGGTTAGCTACTTTCAAGCTCGCCGCCCTTTCGGCCACGACACTTTAAAATTCGCTGGCGGTCACATGCACCCGAACCCCCTTTGTTGACAAATCACTTTTATCGTGATGTCAACAATTCCCAGGGTTTAGCATTGCAGTGCCCACCTAGTGAATCGCGCTTAATCAACCTACAGCTTCGACCCCCTCAACAGCTAAAAGAATTAAGACATGCATTACTTTCCCCAAAAAACAAACCTAGCTAGCACGACTCAAAATCGCCCTCAACCTGGATTGTTGAACAGCATTTCGCCCCAATCGCACCGACAACCCCCCCCATAGGGGGGGGTAACAAGCGATAAGCGTCTCACAGCAAAATTTAAGACTTTGGCAATCTCGTAGCGAAGAATAGACTCCAACTCTCCACGTTCCACCGGAGCGAGCCCCAACACCTCAGTAGAAATTAAGGCCCATGACAGACAAATCCCCAACGCCGAACACGACGGACGCGAACCCGCCCCGCAAAGACAAGAAACTGAACTCCAACGCGATCATTGCCGTCGTCCTCATCCTCGCCGGCTTGGGTGTACTGCTATACCCGGTGCTCGCCACCCAGTGGAATAATTACCAGCAGTCCCGCGCCGCCGAGGCCTACTCGCAACTGGAAAAGGGCGTGCCCCCAGAGGTCCTCAATAAGGCCTGGGAGGAGGCGCAGCAATACAACGCCGACCTCGGGGATATTGACCCCGGCGATGCGTGGACCAGCGCCGACGACGAGAGCTCCCCGGCGTATCAGCGCTACCTGAATTACCTCTCCGTCCTGAATGAGACCGAGGCCATGGGCCGCATTGTGCTGCCCTCCATCAAGTCCGATCTGCCAATCTTTCACGGCACCTCCGACCGCGTGCTGGCCCGCGGGGTCGGCCACTTATACGGCACAGACCTGCCTGTTGGCGCACCCGGCGAACTCGGCGAGGATGGCACTATCCCGCCCGCCCCACCAGAGGGCCGACTCTCCGCGCTTTCTGCCCACACCGGCATACAGAACGCCACCCTGTGGGACAACCTCAACCAGATCAAGAAGGGCGACCCGGTCTACGTCGCCGCGGCGGGCGAGAAGCTAAAGTACGAGGTCCGGGACATCGAGATCGTCACCCCGGATAAAACCAGCCTGCTGCGCCGCACGCCGAATAAGGACCTGGTCACGCTCATCACCTGCACCCCCTATGGCATCAACACCCACCGGCTGATCATCACCGCCGAGCGCGTGCCGATGGACCCGCAGGAAGAGTCCGTCTTCGTCGGGCAGGGCACCACCTGGCAGTGGTGGATGTGGGCCATCCTCGCTGCCGCGGCGATCATCGTGCTGCTGCTGGTCCGGTGGTGGTGGAAGAACTTCCGCAAGCAGGAAGACAAGGAGGGGCCCGCAACCTCCGGCACTGGGGACACCGCGGAGAGTTAACGGGCTTTTGCCTGGTGGGTTGATTAGCAGCATGAGCTCATGAGTTCATCCTCCTCTCAGGCTCCTGCTACCCGCCGCCTCACCACCACCGGTGCAGTCGCCCTGGCGGTGGCCACCGCCGCAACCCTGGCCACCGCGCCAGTCTTCGCCGCGCCCCGCCCGGTGCAGGATTCCCAGGGTTTCTTCGTCTTCCCGGCGCACGCCCGGTTCAGCTTCCCTCACTCCCTAAAGGGCCCCGAGGTTGGTTCCTAGTCATTCGCCTTGATTTCTACTATTTCCTGTGGCGGGTTCTGCTGCCAATGGCGGATTCTGCTTCCACAATTCGGTGTTCACCTCGACCGAGGTTTGGTATCCCCAGTTTTGGTGAAGAGCTAGTCTCGTTCGACCAGGACACCCACTCAAATGTCGCGATTTCTACCTCGACACCGTCACCCCACCTGCAAGTATGGATTAGCTCGTTCTTTTAGAGAGCCATTAACGTTTTCGGCCAACACATTGTCATAGGAGTCGCCAACCATCCCGGTTGTGAGCCTGGTTCCAACAAGAAGAAGCTGCGGCAGCTTTCAGTGGCTCGTTAGTGTCGCGTAGCTGGTGATTGTTACGACGTAGCCTCGCGTTCTCAGCGGCCAAATCTTCAGGCACAGGTTCTGGGATGTTTCCCGCACGACGGGCAAGCTTAAGCCCATTGACCGCCCGTGCGCCATAACCCCCAGCTTTTAAAGCCACTGCCTGGCACGCGGGGTGCATCGACATGTGTTCCACAAAGATGCGGTCCTCCACGAGACGGAGCACACGGTCCTTGGCATCCTGGTCAAAACTCTTCGGCATGTTCCAAGACTTCCCATCTACTCAAGCGGAACAAAACCTGGGGCACTTCATAGCGGTGTCCAAAATAAATGGAATCGTCGTCATGGTTCTACTTCGAGGTAGCGTTGGCACTTAGGTTCCGATTTAGGCCGCTAGGTACGAAAGTCACATTCGAGTGGTTATATCCACACTTATTTCCGATGATAATCTGGCTCACAACTACGGCTTAACAGCAAGGCCGTAACTTGAGAAAGGATTAGTTCCATGGACGTCATGGAAACCTGGGAGCCGGTGCTTACAACCGGCCCTCTCCTGGGGATAGCAGCTGCAGCGGTTGCCTTGATCTTGGTCATGGTGATCCACTTCAAGGTTCACGCATTCATCGTGTTGACCATAGTTTCTACCCTGACTGCGCTGGTTGCCGGTATCCCTCTTGAGGGCGTCGTCCCGACGCTAACCAAGGGCTTCGGCTCCACGCTTGGTTCCGTTGCACTGTTGGTTGGTTTAGGCGCCATGATCGGGCGCTTGGTTGAAACCTCTGGTGGCGCTAAATCGCTTGCCGACGCCCTGGTGAAACTCTTCGGCGAAGACAAAGCACCGTTTGCGCTGGGTGTTGCCTCGCTGATTATGGGTTTCCCCATCTTCTTCGACGCTGGCTTGATCGTGATGCTGCCGGTGATCTTCGCAGTGGCGCGGCGCCTTAACGGCCCGGTTCTCGCCTACGGTATTCCCGCGGCCGGCGCGTTCTCAGTAATGCACATCTACCTTCCGCCCCACCCGGGTCCTGTCGCGGCCAGCGAATTTTATGGCGCTGACATCGGCCTCATTTTGGTCTTCGGCCTGCTGGTAGCGCTTCCTACGTGGTATCTCTCCGGCTACCGCCTGGGCCTGCACTTGAGCAAGAAGTACCCCTTCGTTGTCGGCGATATTTTGACCGGCGAACGCGTGGCGGATGAAAAGCTTCCGGAAAAGCCAGCTTCACCGGCGACGGTCATCGGAATTCTTCTTATCCCAATGCTCCTTATCTTTGGCAACACCGGCTTGTCAGCCCTTTCCTCCGCTGGTCACATTTCGAGCGATGCCACCTGGGTGAAGTTCTTCATCTTCCTAGGTCAGACCCCCATCGCGCTGCTCATCACGGCGCTTGCCGCGATGATTGCGCTCGGATTCAAGCGCGGAATGGATAAGACTGCGATTGAAAAGACCATGGAGTCTTCCCTGGGCCCGATTTGCTCGGTGGTGCTGATTACCGGTGCCGGCGGCATGTTCGGCGGCGTGCTACGTACTTCTGGAATCGGCGATGCTCTGGCTGATTCGATGGCAGGCCTCGGAATTCCTGTCATTCTTGCCTGCTATCTCATTGCGGTCGCGCTACGTCTTGCACAGGGCTCTGCCACCGTGGCTCTTACTACTGCAGCAGCGCTCATGGTCCCAGCTGTAGAAGCAGCAGACTACTCTGCAGTGCAGCTTGCTCTTATCGTGCTTGCCACTGCCGCGGGGTCGGTCTTTGGCAGCCACGTCAATGACTCGGGCTTCTGGTTGGTCGGCCGGCTCATGGGCATGGACGTGGCAACCACGCTGCGCACGTGGACCCTTAACCAGGCACTCGTTTCCTTCGTCGGCTTCGTCTTCGTGCTTATCATTTTTGGGATTACTGCAGCGTTTTAGCCTCAGATAGTCTCAGTCCAAGAAAGCCAGACCACAACGGTTTAGGGCATCTAGCCCCGCAGATACCTCGCTGCTTCGGCAGCCAGTTCTGCGGGGCTTTGTGCTACGTCGAGCACGATCCCCGGCTCGTCCTCGCCTAACTGCTCAAGCGTTTCGAACTGCGATTGCAAAAGCGATACCGGCATAAAGTGGCCTGCACGGTTTTGCATGCGCTCCAGCAAACGCTCGTAGCTGCCGTGCAGGTGAACGAAAACCGTGTCAGGCGCATGGGTGCGAATCAGATCCCGGTACGAACGTTTCAGAGCTGAGCATCCCACGATGGCGCCTTCGGTTTGCGCCTGCATCCACTGCCCGATTGCTTCGAGCCAAGGCCAGCGGTCGGCGTCGTTAAGCGCGTGCCCCGCGGACATCTTTTCGATGTTGGCGGCCGGATGCATGTCATCGCCGTCCCTAAAGACGAGACCAACCTGGTCTCCCAGCAGCTGCCCCACCGTAGATTTCCCGCAGCTGGACACTCCCATCACGATGACGTGTTTATGCGCAAGTTCCGTGTTCACCTTAGTAGAGTTCACAGCCTTCAATCCTAATACTGCGGGGTGACGCTGATACGTTCAATCTCCGATCGCGCGGCCGGGTCCAACATCGCGCACAATCCGGCGACCACGTAACGGACTCCGGGAACCGTGGTGGAGGAACCCACGCCTTGCACGCAACGATCAAAGGCAGGCAAGCCGATACCGGGTGCCGGCGAATTCATCGAATAGAACGACGCTGCCATCGCCGCACCGCGATTGCTGTTCAGCGCATCAGAGGAACCCTTGATTCCCTGCCACAAGACTGCCCCAACCGGATCAACTAGGAACTGATGCTGCTCCTCCGGCGTCAACGCGGCAGCCTCTGGCGCAGTCGCACCCACGCCACCACCACTAACCACGCCAAGGGACAAAAGCCCAACTGTCAAAGCACGAGCACAAACACGAGAGAGCTTATTCATAAACGCAACCTACCACGCTAATCAGTCTCACGAAGTGGCTTTTCCACACGTTATTAACAGCGCTTCAACGCGGTGGACCCAACTATCCCTTAAAGCACAATTTCGATGCGTGAACTGATCCCGATGGCAGTCCTCCCAAGCAAAAGCCACCTGCAAAACCTCGTTCAAGCCCGACAACGTCATGCCTGCATCAACAGCAATTTCGCGAGTGACTCGGAATTGTCCGACTTCCAGTGTGGCCAAAAGTTACTAGCTACTCATGATTTGAAGGCTTCGGATTAGCTATAGCCTGTTGAATCATCACGAGCTCGACTCCTAAGATTTCGCCGGAAGATGACACATCCACAGCACCAGCAATAGATGCTGGATCGTCACTGAAAGATAGTGGAATTGAGTACTGATATTCGCCGACATCTTTATCATCAGTGCGTTTTAGCGTAATGCCTACATCGTCGAATACGCCTGACAAGTCCAATTTGTCGCCCTTTTTGATCATCTTCATTTTCCCTTTCCCAATTAGCACGTACATCCGAAACACTATCGCTATTCAGTTCCCTCTTCCCTCGCTTCAGTTCTCAGGCCAAATACCACCGCCGCTAGATTCCCGATTCCCCGTCCTGTTAGATCACATTTATGAGTACATCGCAATCAAGGCCGAGGCTGCTTGCCATCACGGCCTGCCCAACGGGAATCGCACATACCTACATGGCGGCGGAAAACCTTGAGGCCGCGGCGCAGAAGCTGGGCTACGAGCTTAAGGTGGAAACCCACGGCTCCATCGGAGTCGAAGGGAAGTTTTCGCAGGCAGACATCGATGCGGCAGACGCCGTTGTCATCGCGGCGGATACGGTGGTAGCTAAGGACCGCTTCGTCGGCAAGCGGCTCGTAGCTACCGGCGTCGACGAAGCCATTAGCCGCCCGGAGGAGCTACTGGGCCGTGCACTGGAGGCAACGGCGCTAACTACAGCTGAGGCCCGGCGTGACTCCGCCGAGAGCGCCACCCCGGCGGGAGGCCGCACAGAAGGTACTGCCGATTCGGGTCTGCGCGGCTTTGGCCAGACGCTGTATAAATCCCTGATGAATGGCGTGAGCCACATGATTCCCTTCGTAGTCACGGGCGGTTTGCTCATCGCGGTCGCGCTGTCCATCGGCGGCACGCCAACCCCGGAGGGCATCGCCATTCCGGAAGGCAGCTTCTGGTTCACCATTAATCAGCTAGGTGCCCTGGCGTTTTCTTTGATGGTGCCGATTTTGTCCGGCTACATCGCCGTGGGCATTGCGGATAGGCCGGGCCTTGCACCGGGACTTATCACCGGCCTTATCGCCACGACGGGTTCGCTCTACGGATCGGATGCGGGTGCCGGATTCATTGGCGGCATCATCACAGGTATCTTGTCCGGCTATGTTGCCCTGGCCATCAAGAAGATTCCAGTGGGCAAGTACGTCGCGCCGATTTGGCCGATTATTGTCATTCCGATTCTCACCACGCTCATCGTGGGCCTGGCGTTCATCTACATCATCGGTCATCCAGTCGCCGCTGCCTTCGAGGCCATGACGGATTACCTCGCCGGCATGCAGGGTTCCTCCGTGCTCATACTCGGCGCTGTCATCGGCGCGATGATTGCCTTCGACATGGGCGGGCCTTTCAACAAGACCGCCTTCCTCTTCGGCGGCGGCCTCATCGCGGCTGGCAACGCGGCACCGATGGGCATGGCGGCAACGGCGATTGCCGTGCCACCGCTAGCCGTCGGCGTCGCCACCTTGGTTCGCCGCAGCTGGTTCAACAAGGCCGAGCGCGATTCCGGTATCGCCGCCCTTTTCATGGGTATGTTCGGAATTACCGAGGGCGCGATTCCGCTCGCCGCTGCTCGTCCGCTGCAGGTCATTCCGGCTAACGTCATCGGCGGTGCCGTCGCGGGCGCCATCGCGGGACAGCTCAGCGTCGAGGATCACGTCATGCACGGCGGCCCGATCGTGGCGCTGCTGGGCGCCGTCGACAACGTTGGCGGATTCATCATCGGCCTGGCGGCCGGCATTCTTGTCGACGCCGCGCTTATCCTCCTGCTCGTCGGTATCACCGCCAAGAAGGGTGCCGCGGCGTCGGAAGCAACTCCTACTGAAGGCGCCAGCGATAGCGATGCCCTGCTTCTTCCCGATACGGTCGCGCTTGAGACCACGCGTGGTACCAACCGCGAGGACATCATTCGCGAGCTCGTCGCTTCCATCGCAGCCACCGGTCGCGCTTCCGACGCCGAAGTGCTTGTCGACGCCGCACTAGCCCGCGAAGAGCAACACTCCACCGGCGTCGGCAATGGCGTTGCCATCCCGCACGCCCACACTGCAGGGGTCACGCGCCCAACCTTGGCTTTCGCCCGTCTTCCCAAGCCCGGCATTCAGTGGGCCGAGGGCGAGGAGGCAACCGACCTAGTATTCCTGATCGCTGTTCCGGAAGGCTCCGGCAATCAGCACCTCAAGATTCTGTCGAAGCTGGCCCGCCGCCTGATGAAGGAAGATTTCCGCGCACAACTGCGTGCTGCGGGCACTCGCGAAGAGGTCATCGACCTGGTGGGCGATGCAGTCGCTGTTCCCACCCCGGCGCAATAGTTCTTGAACTAAACGCTAAATCCCCCGCTTAGCGGGTGCTCGTCACGCTACTCGATCTCCCCATAGCACCCGCAATTCCTCAGTCGCCGACCGCCAGTACGCAGCTTGGGCTGCAGTAAATTCCTTCAGCAAGTGCCCGCCGCTGCGTGCAGCGGTGCGGGTGGCCTCGTTCGTAGCAGCATCGAGGACGTCGATATAGCGGCCGACCTCCCCGCGCGGGATGCGAAGCCCCATCGTTAGATGCGGGGTCCAGCGAGCCCCTCGTGATTCAGGATTGGCCGCGCTTATCTCCCGGGCGGCCGCTTCGAACTCATCGGTTGTTTCCAGAAGCCAGGCGATTGATTGCTTCGAGCGCGTTCCGAATACTACGGTTCCCACCCGTTGAAAAGTGGCTGGCAATAGCGGCGGAAGCAGTTCAGCGGCCAGCTCCACCGCCTCGGGGGCCATGGATTGGGCGAAAGTAATAGTGATGTGTGGGCGCTGATTCTGGCGTGGCAGGCCGCGCCGAACGAGGTCGTCGAATAGCTCGGCGATGGCCCGTTCTTGCTCTTCAGGAAGATAAAGCAAGAGATTTTCTGGGGATTTGACGCTCATGATTTCAGGTTATGGCATTTGAACTTTTAAGGTTGCTTGGTTTCCAAATGCTGTTAGCCGAGCCCAAACCCGCATGGAGTTGTCCCCACCACTGGGCGCTACAAGCCACGTGACAATACATCCCAGGCAGTAATGTGCACAGGCTACCCCAAGGTGAAGCGCGGGGCTGAGCCAATAAAACGGGTTTTTCGCCTTTCGAGGACTGCCGATTAGCCATTTCCCCATAAGGATTACCCCCGAAAGTAATTATACTTTAGTTTGTGACCGTTCGGACAAGAACACTTTTCGCACGATATAGTCCTAATTCGGAAAATTCCCAGTCAGTGTTAATTTTCCACCGAAACCGTTTGCATTGTTCATGACACTTATGTGAATTTCTATCTTTAATTGTCAATACATCTCTATCGTGCGCCACTGGAAAACAGTCGCTAGCGTAAGTCTTCGTCACGCACCGCCAACATATTCGCCGTGCGTAACTAGAAAAAATACGTCCACCTCCAGTCGTTCGAGGAGAACTGAACATGTCTTTCCGTCGTCGCTCCGCCGGCCTGTTCGCCGGTCTTGCCATCGCCGGCAGCACGCTCATGATGCCAGCAGCTAACGCTGAAACCATCACCGAGTCCTACCCAGAGACTCCGGCCATCAACGCCAAGCTGCCAATCATCCACACCACCCACGGGTCCGACCACAAGAAGGCTAACGTCCTTAACCCACGCCCGGTCTGCAACCCATGGGAAGACCACCGCACCGTTGTCTACAAGGCAACTGACACCTTCATGCCAGCTGGCACCATCTCCACCACCAACCAGACTAAAAAGAGCATTCCACTGCAGCAAAACCTGTCCAAGTCTCAGTCCATCCAGCTGGAGGTCAACGGCGACCGCACCAGCACCACCTCCATGAACCTGGGCGGCGACGTCTCCGGCAAGAACTCCAAGGGCTCCGCAGGCATCTCCCACGACATCACTACCAAGCTCGGCGCTTCCGCGTCCTACTCCCTGTCCTGGGAGGCTGGCCAGTCCATCGGACCTTACGACGTTCCGCCAAACCACACCGGCGAAGCAACTTACGGCTTCCGCGTTCTGAGCTTGACCGGTACCCAGCAGTACTGCAAGACCAACGGCACCTGGTCCACCCCGACCGCTTGGTCCGCACTGCAGCCAGTCAAGAACGAGGTTCGCGTCAAGCTGTACGACGACCTCGCTGACTCCTTCGCTCCAAACAAGGACGCACAGAACACCGAAGAGGTTAAGCAGGAGGACAAGGATCCGAAGGATGACGCTGAGGTTGTCAAGGACAACGAGGCTCCAGTAACCGAGGCACCTATTTCCGAGGCTGAGGCTAAGAAGGAAGAGGAAGCTGACAAGGCAAAGCTCGAAGAGGTTAATAAGGACGAGAACTCTGACGAGAAGCAGAAGCTCGACCTGAAGCCTTTCTTCACCACCTCCGGCGCTAAGCACTCCGGTTTCGCAGGCACCGTTGCTCTGCAGCTGGAAAACGTTGGTTCTGACCGTTACTACGGCACCTTCCCTGCAGTTCAGTTCCGCGTTGACGTGAAGACCGACAAGGGCCCGAAGGGCGTTGACCGCCTCATCACCCCACGTTCTTCCAACGGCGCTCACATCCGCGACCTGGGCTTCAACGAGGAGACCTCCACCCGCACCTTCGAGGTCACCCTGGCTAACCCAATCAACGCTGGCGAGAAGGTCCGCGTTGCAAACCTCGACTTCGGCGATGGCAACACCAAGGAAGGCCGCATCCACAACTACATCAAGGTAACCCAGATTGGCCGTCTGGAAGGCGACAACTCCCAGACTAACGACCAGAACGTTGACTCCCGCAAGGCAACCGTCAACGACTTCGGCAAGCAGGCTAAGGGCACCTTCTAAGCCCTGCAAGCATCCGTAGCCGCTCCTTTTTTCTTCAGCTCCCTTCTCAGGAGCCGGAAGAAAAGGGAGCGGCTTTCCCAGTTTTGCGCACGTCCGTCAGCGTCATGCCAGCACAATTTGCCAAACAAGGCGCCAAAACTTCCCGAAATCACCCCAATATTTGGCAAATTGCGCCCTTGCGCCGCCCCAAGCCCGGACGCGGGCTCTTAGAGTGGAGCACACAAGGCACAAACGCAAAGGAAACATCATGACTACAAAACAGCCGCACTGCGTGGTCGTCGGCTCCATCAACGCCGACTTGATGATTAGCGTGGAGCGCCACCCCACCCCGGGCGAGACACTCATCGGCAGCGGTGGCGAGGTGCTCGCCGGCGGCAAGGGCGCAAACCAAGCGGTAGCTGCGGCACGCCAAGGCGTCAGCGTCTCATTCGTGGGCGCAGTCGGCGATGACGCTTACGCCGGCCCAGCCATGGAACTGCTAGAAGCATCGGGCGTCGATCTCAGCCACGTCGAACACCTCAAGTCCACCACCACGGGCCTTGCGGTAATCGAGGTCGCAGCCGACGGCGAGAACACCATCGTTGTGGTTCCCGGCGCGAATGCGCGGGTGGACGCTGAGTTCGTTCAACAGCACGCGCAAGCAATACACAAGGCAGACCTGGTGCTACTACAGGGCGAGATTCCCGCCGCAGGATTCCAGAAGGCGGTCGAACTCGCACGCGCGGTAGGCGCCCGGGTGGTGGTGAACCTGGCGCCGGTGGTGGACGTCGATAAGCAGGCGCTCCTGCAGGCAGACCCACTCGTGGTTAACGAACACGAGGCGGGGTTGGCGCTCAGGCAACTGGGTGCGCAGACGCCGAGCGATGAACCAGAGGAACTCGTAGAATGCCTGCGCGCCGAAGGCTTTGCCGCGGTGGTGTTAACGCTTGGAGCGCGCGGGGCCATCGTGGCGGATGCCGAGGGCACCACGCCGATTCCCACCCCGCAGATCAAAGCGGTGGACACCACGGGCGCCGGCGACGCGTTCACAGGCGCGCTCGTGGCGAAGCTCCTACAAGGGGCCACGCTTAGCGACGCCGCCCATCACGCCGCCCGCGTGGGCGCCTTCGCCGCGCTGGGCCGCGGCGCCCAGCCTTCCTACCCGGATCTAAAAGCGCAGCTTCCTTAAACCGCCAGCCAAGGGCAAAGCGCAGCAACCGTGGCCTCCGCACCTGCTTCCAGGGTGGGGTGCAGCTCAGGGACGAACTGCGGAGAGTGATTGCCCGGTGCATTCTCCGGGTCTGGGAAGCCGCCGACGACCCAGAAGCAATACGGTGTGCCAAAGGCATTCGGGATATCCGGGAAATCCTCCGAGGCCGATAAAGGCGCGAAGGTCTCCGTGCGCTCCTCCCCCAACAAGGTCTGCATAGACTCGGTGACCTTGGCAGTTACATCGCGGTCATTGTCCAGCACCGGGAAGCGTTCGGAGTATTCGAAGGAAGGCTCCGGCGCGCCCGCCGCGGCGGCCTGATTGCTCACGATGCGTTCGATCGAGGCATGAATGTGGTCTTCGACTTCCTGCGAGTAGCAGCGGGTATTGAGCTCGAACACGACTTTGTCCGGAATCACGTTGGCCTTCGTGCCGCCGTGAATCGTGCCCACGGAGACCACCGCGCGCTCGCTGGCCGGTAGCTCACGGGAGATAATTGTCTGCAGCTGCATGATGATTGAGGAGGTAAGCACGATTGGGTCGACGCTCTTCTCCGGCATGGAGCCATGCGAGCCGACGCCGCGCACAGTTACCTTCACAGTGGAAGCCTGGGTGAAGCTAATGCCCTCGTTGGTCGCGACATGGCCCATTGACAATGCACCCATGACGTGCTGGCCCAGCATGACATCGGGGACGGGAACCTTGCCCGTGATTCCCGCAGCGACCATGTCCTTGCCGCCTTCAGCGATCTCCTCGGTAGGCTGGAAGACTGCCTCGAAAGTGCCGGACCATGCGTTCCGGTTTTCCGCCAGAAAAGAGATGGTGGTCAATAGCCACGTGGTGTGCATGTCGTGGCCGCACATGTGCCCCACCGGCACCTCCTGGCCAGTCTTGTCGGAGACCTGAGTGGCAGTCGAGGCGTACTCAACGCCGGAGTCTTCCTTCACTGGCTCCAGCTCTTTGATAATCCGCGCCTTGGTTTCGGCTTCCTGCAGCGAGAGCTCCGGGTGCTGGTGGAACCACCTATAAAGCTCCTCACGCTGCGCCTTCGTCCTTTCCAGATATGTTTCCAAAGATTCAAACAGTTGCGTCATAGATCCCACCTAATGCCTACCTAGTCACCGCTTGCGGAGAACGCACTCTTGACGCTATATACCCCTAGGGGTATATTCAAAACCATCCTAATATACCCCCTGGGGTATACGCCTAGAAGAAGGGGAATCCTATGTGCCGTCCCGTTACCTGCAAGTCCTGCGGAAAGACCACCTGGGCAGGCTGCGGCAACCACATTAACCAAGTAAAAGCCACCGTCCCGGCAGGCCAGTGGTGCACCTGCCCACGCGAGACCACCTCCGCCAACAAAGGCCTGTTCCGCCGCCTCTTTAGCTAAAGGAGTATCCCACCCATGACCGCCAACCCCACCACCGTCATCATCGGCGGCGTCGCCGGTGGTATGTCCACCGCAACCCGCCTGCGCCGCAATGATGAAAAGCGAAACATCATTGTCCTCGAGGCCTCGGGCCACGTATCCTTTGCCAACTGTGGCCTGCCCTATCACATCGGCGGAGTCATCGAAGAGCGCCAGGACCTTCTCCTCCAAACACCGGAGGCCCTGAAAGAACGCTTCAACATCGACGTTCGCGTCAACACGCGCGCCACCCACGTCGATCGCGCTGCTCGTACCGTCACCACCGAATCCGGCGAGACCATCCCCTACGACGATCTAGTCCTTTCTCCCGGTGCAACCCCGTTCCTGCCACCGATCACAGGCATCGAAAAGGCATATAGCCTGCGCACCGTCGAAGACGTAGACCGCATCGCCGCCGCACTTAAAGGCCGCACGCGGGCAGTAATCATCGGCGGCGGATTCATCGGCCTGGAGATGGCCGAAAACCTCCGCCACCGCGACCTTTCTGTCGCCGTCGTGGAGGCTGCCCCGCAAATCATGGGCCCACTGGATTCTGAAATGGCCGCCATCGTGACCGAGCACCTGCGCGCCAACGGAGTTGAGATTCGCACCAATGCGCAGGCCACTGAAATCAGCGACTCCGGCGTAGCGCTCGCCGATGGTACCGAGCTGCCCGCAGATATCGTCATCACCGCAATCGGCGTGCGGCCAGCCAGCGATCTAGCACGCGAAACAGGGCTTGAGATTTCGGAGCGCGGCGGAATTGTGGTCGATGCGCAGCAGCGCACCAGCGACCCGCACATTTTCGCACTTGGCGACGCCGCGACCAAGAAGGATCTGCACACCGGCGAAGATACCCTCGTACCACTGGCCCAAACGGCCAACCGCCACGGCCGCCTCGTTGCAGACATCATCACTGGCCGGGAGACCGCCTCACTGCCAGTACTCGGAACGGCTATCGTTGGGCTCTTTGGACTTGCCGCAGCCTCCACCGGATGGAATGAACGGCGCGCACGAGCCGCTGGCAAGAAGGTCCGCGTAATTCACCTGCATCCGGCCAACCACGCGGGCTACTACCCCGGCGCGACACAGCTGCATATGAAGCTCGTCGTGGACGCCGAAACCGACGCCATCCTCGGCGCGCAGATCGTTGGTAAGGACGGAGTGGACAAGCGCATCGACGTCATCGCCACCGCGATGCGGGCGGGGCTTAAGGCACGCGACCTCGCAGATCTTGAGTTGGCCTACGCACCCCAGTTCGGCTCAGCGAAGGACCCTATCAACTTCGCGGGCTTTATCGATGACAACATTGTGCAGGGCGAGCGCACCGTCCAATGGCACGAGCTCTCCGAGCACCTCGAGGCCGGGACACTCCTGGTAGACGTCCGTTCAGCCTCCGAGTTTGCTGCAGGCGCCATCCCCGGAGCCATCAACATTCCGCTCGATGAGCTGCGCGCACGCCACGCCGAAATCGCAGGTCATAAGGATGTCATCGTGCACTGCCAGGTGGGTTTGCGCGGCCATAATGCGGCGCGCATCCTCACAAACCTGGGTTATGACGTTGCTAATCTAGATGGCGGGTATCTGACTTGGCAGCATGGAAAGGCCGCATAATGAACTTAGATCCTGCAGAGGTAAAGCCCTCCATCACGCGCCTCAAGCGTGCACGGGGACAAATCGATGCCGTCATCCGCATGCTCGAATCCGGCGAAGAATGCGAACCAGCAGTAACTCAGCTTGCCGCCGCTGCAAAAGCGATCGATCGCGCGGGCTATTCCATCATCGCCACCGGGCTTAAGCAGTGCTATCGCGAAGAGGGCCCAGAAGGCCTCGATGCGGAAAAGATGGAAAAACTCTTCCTTTCTCTGTCTTAATTTGGCGAACTTAAAGGGGCTCAATGGAATACTTCGCCACCTAGGAGCGAGGGTAGTCACGCCCATCGACGCAGCGTGACTACCCCCGCTCTTCTTCAAAAATGGCGTCCCACTTCACAAAGTGACGTGACGCACGATACACTATCCGCCTATAGATTGTTGAACAATTCTAAAAGGGGATTTGAGTGTATGAGCCAGCTCTTTATTGATCTCAATGCCGACCTCGGCGAGACCACCGCAGGCAATCCAGTCGCAGACGACGCAGCGATGCTCAAGCTGGTCTCCTCTGCCAACGTCGCCACCGGCTTCCACGCGGGTGACCCACACTCCATCGCCGGCACCGTCCACGCAGCTAAAGAGGCGGGCGTCGTCGTTGGTGCACACGTAGGCTACAACGACCCAGCCGCGTTCGGCCGTCGCTTCATCGACTACAACCCGGCTGAGTTGGCAGACGAAGTCACCTATCAAATCGGCGCGCTTGAGGCGCTGGCCCGCGCGCACGGCACTCGCGTTGCCTACGTTAAGCCGCACGGCGCGATGTACAACGCCATCGTTCACCACGAGGCCCAGGCCAAGGCAGTCATCGACGGCATCAAGGCCTTTGGAGATATCCCGGTCATGCTGCTGCCGGGCGGCGTGGCAGTCGACGTCGCCGAGGCACGCGGCCTGACTGTCATCCGCGAGGCCTTCGCGGACCGCAACTACAACCCCGACGGCACCCTGGTCTCGCGCACGCAGGACAATGCTGTGCTGCACTCGGCAGACGACGTCGTAAGGCGCGTGCTCGAGGTGG
Organism: Corynebacterium sp. HMSC05D08; assembly: GCF_001807215.1. NCBI lineage: Bacteria > Bacillati > Actinomycetota > Actinomycetes > Mycobacteriales > Corynebacteriaceae > Corynebacterium > Corynebacterium sp. HMSC05D08. Next base: position 22,065 of record NZ_KV788294.1, read on the forward strand.
CAGAAACCGGCGCCATCACAGCCATCGACGGCAGCGTCCTTAGCGTGGATGCGCAGTCCGTTTGCACCCACGGTGACTCCCCGGGCGCCGTGGAGATGCTGCGCGGCGTGGTAGCCGAGCTGGATGCCCGTGGCATTGAGATCCGGAGCTTTATCTAATGCGCATTCACCCCGTAGGAACCCGCGCGTTGCTCGTGGAGTTGGATGACCTTTCCCAGGTCATGACCTGGCACGAGGCACTTACTGCGCAGCCGCTGAAGGACCAAGTCGATGCGATTGCCGCAGCGACTACCCTATTGCTCACCTTTAATACCCCAAACTCGGCGCATGCCGCCGCCGAGTTCTTGGAGGATTTCCACCCCTCCGCACGCTCCGTGGAGGAGCCACGCTTGGTGGAGATCGACGTGCTTTACGACGGCGCGGATCTGGACGAAGCTGCCGACCTACTCGGTATGTCCCGCGAGGGGCTTATCGACTGGCATACCTCGACCGAGTGGCTCGCGGCCTTCGGCGGCTTTGCCCCGGGCTTTACTTATTGCACCCCGGCAGATGCCTCCCGCAGCGTCGACATCCCGCGTCGCTCTACCCCGCGTACCGCGGTGCCGAATGGCTCGGTGGGCATCGCCGGTAACTTCTCCGCGGTCTACCCGCGCGTCTCCCCCGGCGGCTGGCAGCTGCTAGGCACCACCTCGACCCCGATGTGGGAATCGGATGCGCAGCCGCCGGCGCTGGTGCAGCCCAGCGACCGCGTGCGCTACCGTGCCGTCAGCTCCCTGCCGGACATCGTATCCACCACCCCGTTTGGCCGCCGTACCCCAGCCCGCCTGCCACGTATGGAAGTCATCGACCCCGGCCTTGTCACCCTCTTCCAGGACCAAGGCCGCCCGGGCCGTGGCAACTTAGGCGTTACCCCTTCGGGCGCAGCTGACCAGGCAGCAGCGGCCACCGCCAACGTCGCGGTGGGCAACCCGCGCGGTGCGACGGTGCTGGAAAACATCGGCGGTATTCGCCTGCGTGCCCTCACCGATACCGTCATTTGCGTCACCGGCGCCCAGGCCCGCGTGCTCCTCGACGAGATGCCGGTGCACCTCGCGCGCCCGGTGCTCGTGACGGCGGGTTCCACCGTGATCGTCGAGCCGGCCACGTACGGCATGCGCTCCTACATCGCCATCCGCGGCGGCATCGTTGCCGATACCGAGCTGGGGTCCTCCTCCACCGACGTGCTCTCTGGGCTGGGTCCTGCGCCCGTGCGCATCGGCGACATCATCGGTGTCCTGCCGCGCTCGAGTGCCATGACGGATGCGCAACTGACCAATCCGCTGCGCGTGACCGAAGGGTCCCGTGGCCAGACCCAGGGCGTACTGCGCTGCGTGATGGGCCCGCGCGATGACTGGTTCACGCAGGACAGCCTCGACGCTTTCCTGGAGCACGAATGGGAGGTCACCCCGCAGTCCAACCGCGTCGGCCTGCGTCTTAGAGCCAGCGACGATGCGACCTTGTCACGTGCGCGCTCCGGCGAGCTCCCGAGCGAAGGAATGGTCGCCGGCTCCGTGCAGGTCCCGCCCTCAGGTGAGCCGGTAGTCTTCCTGCGCGACCACGCCGTCACCGGCGGCTACCCCGTCATCGCCACCGTCTTGGAAGAAGACATCGACATCGCCGCGCAGCTCCCGCCGGGAGCCACGGTCCGCTTTGAACTAGTTGAAGGTTAATCATGATTTCTGCAGTCCTTATTGCAAACCGCGGAGAGATCGCCGTGCGCATTGCGCGCGCTGCGCGTGACCTGGGCATCCGCTCCATCGCCATCTACTCTGAGGCAGACGCAGGCGCCCTGCACACCCGCGTGGCCGACGAGGCCTACGCCCTGCCCGGCAACACCGCGGCCGATACCTATATGAACGTCCCGGCATTGCTGGACATTGCGGTTCGCGCCGGCGCCGATGCCATCCACCCGGGCTATGGCTTCCTTTCTGAAAACGCTGACTTTGCCCGCGCCGTCGCCAGTGCGGGCCTGACCTGGATTGGCCCAACCCCAGAATCCATCGAGCTGCTCGGTGACAAGATTGCGGCCCGCCGCGTGGCCGAGGAGGTCGGCGCTCCCCTGGCTCCTGGCACCTCCGACCCCATCGACGACTGGCAGGAGGCCCGCGCCTTCGCTGAAAAGCACGGTCTGCCGATTGCCATCAAGGCAGCTTATGGCGGCGGTGGACGCGGCCTGAAGGTCGTGGAGAACCTCGAGGACATCGAGGCCGCCTTCAACTCTGCAGGACGCGAGGCCAAGGAGGCCTTCGGCCGCGCCGAGTGCTACGTGGAGAAGTTCCTCACCCACCCGCGCCACGTCGAGGCGCAAATCCTCGCCGATACCCACGGCAACGTCGCTGTGCTCGGTACCCGCGATTGCTCAACGCAGCGTCGCTTCCAGAAGCTCATCGAGGAAGCTCCCGCACCTGCGCTTAGCGACGAACAGCGCACCGGCATCCACGAGGGCGCCCGCGCCATCTGCGCCAAGGTGGGTTACACCGGCGCTGGAACCGTGGAGTACATAGTCTCTGAGGACGGCACCATCTCCTTCCTCGAGGTCAACACCCGTGTGCAGGTTGAGCACCCAGTCACTGAGGTCGTGACCGGCGTCGACATCATTGCCGAGCAGTTCCGCATCGCTTCGGACGAGCCACTGTCTTTCGTGGACGAATCCCTCGACCCGGAGCCGCACGGCCACGCTTTCGAGTTCCGCATCAACGCCGAGGACATCCTGAACGGCTTTGCGCCATGCCCTGGCACCATCGTGCGCTTTGAGCCGCCGACGGGTCCTGGCATCCGCGTGGACGCGGGTGTGCGCTCGGGTTCCATCGTGCCGCCGTACTACGACTCGCTGATTGCCAAGCTGCTGGTCTGGGGACCGACCCGCGAGGTGGCCCTGGCCCGCGCCAAGCAGGCCCTGGCCGAGTTCGACATCGAAGGCGTGCGCACCGTCCTGCCTTTCCACCGCGACATGGTCTCCTCTCAGGTCTTGGCCGATCACGGCGATGCTGAGGCACAAGCCGGTATCTACACGGACTGGCTTGACCACAACTACCGCCCGTCTGCGGAGTCCACGAGCAACATTGCGCCGGTCGAGGCCATCTACGCCAAACGCACCCAGGTAGCCATCGAAATCGACGGCAAGCTGGTCAGCGTCGGTTTGCCGGAGAACCTGTTTGCGGCAGCCCCGGCGGCTGCTGGTGGGGTGAAGGTGGCGTCGCCAAGCGCGGGCGCGCAGGAAGGCGAGGTAACCGCACCGTATGATGCAAACCTCGTGGCGTGGAACGTCGCGGATGGCGACACGGTCGAAGAGGGCGAGGCCATCGCGACCATCGAGGCGATGAAGATGGAGTCTTCCGTAAAGGCTCCACGCGGCGGCACCATCAAGCTGTTGGCCAAGGAAGGCGACCGCTTGGATCCGTCGAAGGTTATCGCGACTATCGACTAGTCTCAGCGGTTTGCTTGTGTCCCACTAATTGGGCCGTGGTTTTACCAGTTGCGCTTGCGGCCGCGACGAATTCTGTGGCGGCAGGAGCCGCGCGGCCTCCACATCCCAATGGGATAAGCTTTCTGTCATGCTTTCTCAGTCTGTGGCGTCGGAGATTCGCGATGCCATCTCGGCCGGCGAGTTCATGCCCGGCCAACAGCTCAGCGAGGTCAAAGCCGCTGAGCGTTTCTCTTGTTCCCGCAATACGCTCCGCGAGGCGTTCACTGAGCTCGCTGCGCAGCGACTCGTGGAGCGCATCCCCCACCGGGGCGTCTTCATTGCGACGCCGGACGCCGATTACGTGCGCGACCTGTTCATCGCACGTGCCGCCATCGAGCCCTCCGGTGTGCTGTGGGGCGAATTCGCCGATCCAGCAGCGTTGATTGAGCTTGTCACTTCTGCTCGCGCCGCGCAGGAAAACAGCGAGGACCAGGAAGTATCCAACATTAACCAGCGTTTTCACCGCGCACTGGTGGCGTCGCTAAATTCCCCGACGCTTAACGCGCAAATGAACAACCTACTCGCGCGGATGCGGCTGAGCTTCTTGCTCGTTATCCCGCGCTACCCCACCTTGCACGCTGAACACATTGAGGGCAACATCCGCTTGGCCCGGCTCATTGCCGATGGAAAACGCGAAGAAGCTGCCGCGCTTTTGCACGACAGCTTGCTGCGGACCTGCAAGACGATGCTCGCGGTCATCTAGCTTGGGGCGGCTTGGCGGGGCGGCTTCTCTTCCCCCATTGCGGTTTGGTCCCATAGGTAGGGTCCCTTTGTGGGGTAAAGGGACCAGTAAGCCAAATTTTCCGGCACCGGCTACTCGTAAAGAAACCCAACCAATGAAACCCAAGCAATGGGACCAAACCGCGCGGTCGGCCGGAGCAGTTGCGGAGGAAGCCGCAAGCGCAGCCGCAGACCGGGCTTAAGGAACCTGGTAGTCCACGTCGCGCGCGTCAGTGACGAGCATCTTGCCGGGCTGGTGGGTAATCGCCAGGCGCGGCTTCGAGTTCATCACCACCGCTTGTGGCGTCACCCCACACGCCCAGAACACCGGAATGTGCCCTTCCGGGATGTCCACGGCGTCGCCGAAGTCAGGGCGAGAAAGATCCGAAATGCCAATATCCTCAGGGTTTCCCACGTGCACCGGCGCCCCGTGCACCGACGGGTAACGCGAGGTGATGCGCACGGCGTCGGCAACCTGAGATGCAGGAATCGGTCGCATGGAGACCACCAACGGTCCGCTGAAAATGCCGGCCGGAGTGGTGGGAATGTTCGTGCTATACATCGACACACTTCGCCCCTGCTCGATATGAGCCAGCGTAATGCCGTTTTCCTGCAGCGCCGACTCGAAAGTAAACGAGCAGCCGATGAGGAACGTGACCATGTCCTCAGCCCAGAACTCCGTGGCGTCCTCCACCGAGTCGGTTAGCTCACCGTCGCGGAAGATGCGGTAGCCGGGGATGTCGGTGCGGATATCGCCACCCGCGAGCAGCTCCGAGCTGTATTGGCCCGCCTCCAGCACGCCCACAATCGGGCACGACTTCGGATTGCGCTGAGCAAACAGCAGGAAGTCGAACGCGTATTCCTTCGGCACCGCAAGCAGGTTGGCCTGCATGTATCCGTCAGCGAAACCCGCCGTAGTCACCATCTGATTCTGCCGGGCATGCGCGCGCACGTCAGCGGGCTGCATCGTGGAAGGATGTGCAGTGTAAGACATCTTCCAAGGCCCCTAAGCCCAAAGCTTCATGATTCCGGAGATGGAGTTGAAACCGATGTAGAGCTCCAGCAGCAGCGCGATGGAACCAACCACCAGCAGCCACATTGGGTGCTTGACTCCGCCGAGGAGATCGCGGCGTCGGAAAGCAACCCACATAACCATCGCAAACGCAATAGGCAAAATGATGCCGTTGAACGCGCCTGCGAAAATCAGCAGCTTCTGGGGAGCGGAGTTGAGGAGAACGAACAAGATGGTGCAGACCACGATGAAGCCCACCGTGAGGAAGTTGCGGGTGCGCGGGGCGACCTTCTGAGTGGTCACAAAGGAGATCGAGGTGTAGGAAGCTCCAATCACCGAGGACAAGCCCGCGGCAAAGAGCACCACGCCGAACGCACGGAGTCCGAACTCGCCGGCGGCTTGGCGGAAGGCGTCGGCAGCCGTGTTGTCCTCAGACAGTGCCACGCCCGTGCTGACGACGCCCAGCACAGCCAAGAAGAGCAGCACGCGCATAATGCCGGTGATGATGACGCCCATGACCGAGGTCGTGGTGATGTTCTTGATGTGCTCCGGGCCGGTCATGCCGTTGTCGATGAGGCGGTGCGCACCCGCAAAGGTGATGTAGCCGCCGACGGTGCCGCCGATGAGGGTGGTAATAACGAAGAAGTCAACTTCCTCCGGCATGACGGTGTTCTTGAGTGCCTCGCCCACTGGCGGCTGCGAGACGATAGCCACGTAGAGCATGAGCAGGATCATGATGGCGCCAAGGGCTGCAACCAAGCGGTCGAGCGCAATGCCGGCGCGTTTGGACAAGAAGATGAAGATGGCAATCGCCGCAGCGATGACCGAGCCGATGCGGGCGTCAATGCCGAGCATCGCGTTCAAGCCCAAGCCAGAGCCAGCAATGTTACCGATGTTGAATACCACACCGCCGATGAAGACGAGCACCGCGAGGAACCAGCCAAGGCCCGGCAGAACGGTGTTGCCAAGCTCGTTGGCGCGCATGCCGGAGAGGCACAGAACGCGCCAGACGTTGAGCTGAATGGCGATGTCCACGATGATGCTGAGCAGAATCGCAAAGGCGAAAGCTGCACCCATCTGGACGGTAAAGACGGAGGTCTGGGTCAAAAAGCCCGGACCGATGGAGGAGGTGGCCATGAGGAACATGGCACCCGCCATTGCGCCGATACCCTTGGGTGGGTTCTTGACGACTTCAGTTGTTTCAGCGCTCACCAAACTGCCCTTTCGTGATGCAGGTCGCATTAGTTACGTGATGCACATCATCTTAAGGGGTTGTTCAACAACTTAGGAAGGAAATTGGTCAACCACTTTAAAAGACCAGCTCGAGGATGCAGTTTGCGGGTGCCCCCTTGCGCTTGACGACGACCGGGATAACTAGCGCTACGCCTGCTGCGAAATCAGCCGAATCTGTTCCGGCGTAGTTCGGCAGCAGCCGCCCAGCAGGGTCACGCCCAAGGCGCGCAACTGGGGCGCGGCTTCGACCAGCCCCAGCGAATGCTCCTCATCGCGGCGCCACTGGCGGGCCGCATGATCCCAGGTCTCGCCACTGTTGGGGTAGGCAAGCACGGGCAGATCGATGCCCTCACGCATGCGCTTGACGACGCCCTTTGCCGTCTCCGCATCACAACAATTCACGCCCAGGGCGCCGAGGTTGCGCGCCTGCTTCGCGAACTCGATGACCTGCGCAACCTTGGCAGGGTCCGCCGCAAGAACGCCGGTGACGCTGAGCGCATAGGGTTTGCCTGTGGCGTCGAGTAACTCCAGCAATGCAGCCGCCTCGTCAACGTTGGGAATGGTCTCAGCAAGCAGGAAGTCAGCGTCGGTTGCGGCGAGCACCTCGATGCGGCGCTGATGCCAGTGCTTAAGCTCCTCGCAGCCCAGCCCGTAGGCACCGTCGTAGTCCGTGCCTTCACCGGGGCCTGCTCCATAAGGCCCCACTGAGGCGGCCACCAAACCATCGGGACGCGCATTGTTCGCGGCAACGCGTGCCACCTCCACGCTGCGACGCAGCAGCTCTTCAGCTTCATCTCCGAGCGCATCGAAGGTCACCTGGTACGACGCCGTGGTGGCCACCTGCGCGCCCGCGCGATAAAAGTCCTCGTGCGCCGCCTGAATTTCAGCAGGGTTCTCGCGCAGAATCTGCGCCGACCACAACTGTCCCGAGATGTCGTTGCCGCGGGACTCCAGGTGGGTGCCGAGACCGCCGTCAAAAATCAGCGGCGTTTCAAAACACTTCATGCGTTGCAGCCTAACCAGTAAGCGCCGCATTCCCTCAATTTGTTTTCAGCGCCTGCACCGCAATCGCGCGCGGCGCCGACGCCCCACACGCGTGAGACAAGCGGAAACTTTCTCGAAAGCGTTGCACAACTGAAGGATGTGACCTAGGATTCATTTCTAACTAATGGTGATTCGTATTTTTTAGGAGGACCTCATGGCACAAGACGTATACATCGTCGGGGCCGCACGCTTGCCCATCGGTAAATTCGGCGGCAGCCTGGCCCGCCTTTCACTAACCGAGCTGGGTACGACGGCGGCGTCGGCAGCTATTGAGCGTTCGGGTATCCCGGCCGCCGAAATCGACACCGCGGTGGCGTCGAATGTCATGCCCGTCATCCCGAGCGACTTGTACATTTCCCGCAAAGTCGCCATCGGCGTCGGAATGCCCGAGTCCTCTACCGCAATGGGCGTCAACCGCCTCTGCGGCTCCGGCGTCCAAGCCGTGGTCTCCGCCGCGCAACTCCTCCAGTCTGGCGACGGCACCGTGGCACTTGCCATTGGCGCCGAATCCATGAGCCAAGCCCCCTACTCCGTCGAGGGCGCCCGCTTCGGCAAGCGCATGGGCGACGGCAAACTCTACGACTGGCTCACCGGCGCGCTCTCCTGCCCCTTCGGCACCGGCCACATGGGCGTGACCGCGGAAAACGTCGCGAGTGACCACAACATCTCCCGCGAGCGCCAAGACGAGTTCTCTGCGCAATCCCAGCGCCGCGCCGCGGCCGCCCGCGCGGAAGGCGTCCACGCCGAGGAGATCGTCGCCGTAGGCGATCTGGACTTTGATGAGCACGTGAGGGAGACGAGCGTCGACAAGCTTGCGCAGCTCAAGCCCGCCTTTGCCAAGGATGGAACCGTAACCCCAGGCAACGCATCCGGCATCAACGACGGCGCCGCGGCCGTGGTCCTCGCCACCGCTGAGCAGGTGAGCACGCGCAACCTCGAGCCGCTGGCCAAGATTGTCAGCTGGGCCATCGCGGGCGTCGATCCCACCCGCATGGGCGTCGGCCCCATCGCTGCGGTGCCGAAGGCACTGGAGAAGGCCGGGCTCACGCTGGACGACATCGACCTCATCGAGTCCAACGAGGCCTTCGCCGCGCAGGCCATCGCCGTGCAGGACGAGCTCGGCTTTGCCCCCGAAAAGACCAACATCTACGGCGGCGCCGTGGCGCACGGCCACCCGGTGGGAGCCACCGGAGTCATCCTCATCACCAAGCTGGCATACGCGCTGCGCCGCCTGAACAAGCGCTATGGCCTGGTCACCATGTGTATTGGCGGCGGCCAGGGCATTGCGCTCATCATCGAAAACGAATCCGAGAACGAAGGAGCGAAGTAAATGACAATCACCAAGGTTGCCGTCATCGGCGCAGGTTCCATGGGCTCGGGCATCGCGGCACTGTGCGCATCGGCGGGTCTCGATGTCGTCCTGCTCGACCAGAACGCCGAGGGCGCGCAGAAGGGCGTGGACATCCAGGTAAAGCGCCGCGGCTTCTACCTGCCTTCGGACGCCTCCCGCATCACCGCCTCCGATGACTACGCTCTCCTCGAGGACCGCGACTGGGTCATCGAAGCCATCTTCGAGGACCTCGGCGCCAAGCACGCGCTCTACGCGGCCATCGAGCCACACCTCAAGCCCTCAGCCATCTTGAGTTCGAACACCTCTACCCTCCCGCTGGCCAATCTCGTCGAGGGCGTGCCGGTCTCGCGCCGCGAGCGCTTCGGCATCACCCACTTCTTCAACCCGCCGAAGGTCATGCGCTTGGTCGAGCTCATCGCCTCCGGCGAGACCGAGGCCGCGCTGCGCACCACCATCGAACAAACCTTGGGCAAGATCGCACTCGAGTGCCGCGACACCCCGGGTTTTATTGCCAATCGCGTCGGCTGCTACTGGATGGCCGCCGGCGTTGCCCGCGCCCGCGAGTTCGGCGTGAGCTACGAGCTTGCCGACGCCGCCTTTGGCCGCGCCTTCGGCATCCCCCGCACCGGCATCTTCGGGCTTTTGGACTACATCGGTTTGCAGCTGGTGGGGCCCATCTGGAACTCTCTCGAGTCCGCACTTCCCGCGGGCGATCCGCTCCTCAATGTGCCGCTGGGCTGCGACGAGTTCATCGCGGGCTTGGTCGAGCGCGGCCTGACTGGGCGCACCGGCGAGGGCGGCTTCTACCGCGGCCGCGACGAGGTCATCAACTCCGACTATGAGTACGTGGCACGCACCCAGCCGGACGACCCAGTCATAGGGCTCAAGGATCCGCGGGAGGTCATGGACACGGATTCGCCGGGCGGCCGCTTCGCCCGCGCGGTCTTCCTCGACACCCTGCGCTACTGCTGCGAGGTCGCGCCGGAGATCGCAGAGCACGTCGCGCTTATCGACGACGGCCTCACCCTCGGCTTCGGCTGGAAGAAGGGCATTTTCGCGCTTGCCGACGCCATCGACATCGACAGGGTTGCCTCCGCTTACGGTTCGAAGCCGCCAGCGCTAGTGACCGCAGCCGCCGCTGCCGGGGGATTCTTTGTAGACGGCAAGGTGCTTTCCTCCGAGGGCCAGCTGCAGGAGCTGCGGGAGCGGGAGGGCGTGGTCAGCCTGCGCTCCTTGGACCTGGAAACCGTGGTCTGCCTGCCGGCCGGCGCGGTGCATGCAGTGTCCACTCCTTCCGGGCGCATCGGCATCATCGACCTGCATACGCCGATGAATTCCTTGCCGACTGCCGCTTTGGAAGTCCTGCGCGCTGCCGTTGACTCCATCTCCTCTGCGGACCTGAAAGCGCTGGTCATCGGTAACGATGCGCCGGTGTTCTGCGCAGGTGCGGACTTGGCGTCGATTGCCGCGGCTGGTGAGTCCGGCTCTGCTGAACGCGTCAAAGAGCTCATTGCGGACGGCTCGAACACGCTGCGTCAGCTGAAGTTCGCGCCGGTTCCCGTGGTCGCAGCGGTACGCGGTGTTGCCTTGGGCGGCGGCTTAGAGCTGGCCCTATCCTGCGACCGAATCGTGGCGCACGCAGATAGCCAGCTGGCTTTCCCAGAAGTTAACGTGGGTCTCTATCCGGGCTGGTCGGGCACGATTTCCGCACTGGAGCGCCTGCGTGCGGCTGGCGTGGCCGACTACCACCAGAAGGCCTTCGATTTCATCGCGGCGGCGGCGCCTTTCCCAAATGCGTTTGTGGCCAAGGAGCAAGGCTTCCTGGCTGCCGACGACGTCGTGCTCATGTCCCCTGACCACGTCCTGGCGCGTGCCATCACGGAGGCGGAGTCGCTCATTGAGGGCTACGCCCCGCCTGCCGATGTCGCGATTGAGCTCTATTCCGGCCCTGCCCTCGACCGCGAGTGGCCCCTGGAGAAGACCACTGAGAACGACCACGTCATCGCAGCAAAGTTGGCTCAGATGTACACCGGTGAGGGCTCGCTGAGTTTTAACGAGTTCGCCGACCGTGAAGTGGAGTTCGACGTGCCGCTCGTGCTGCTGCCGGCGAACGTCGATCGCGCGAAGCACATGGCGGCGACCCGTAAGCCGCTGCGCAACTAACCCGCGGACCTGTCCCAACCATTTCTTTCGGATTGGTCCCATTGGTTGGGTCCCTTTACGGGGTAAAGGGACCACCTAGCGGGTTTTAGCCGGCCTTCTTACTCGTAAAGGGACCAGTAGACTGGGACCATCCTCGCTGTTGGGCAGCTTCCAGCGCCTGGCGCACCTCTCGTACGACACGGGCTCTCTCCGTGAGCAGCTCCCGTGGGCTGTATCGCAGCACGATGAGGCCACGGTTCTGAATCAGCTTCTCGCGTCGTCGCTCCTCCACGATTGTTTGCTCGGCACTCTTGCCAAACGACGAGCCGTCGTACTTGACGGCACCGTCGATCTCAATCACGACGGCGTCGTCAATGCATGCGTCTGCGCGGAAGTTCGGCGGAATGAAGTACTGCGCAACCACCTTCTCTCCCAGCTTTTCCGCGATGGCGATGCCTCGAAAGTAGGACTCGAAAGGCGATTCCGAATGCGCGATGGCGTGCTCAATCGCCTTCCGCGCCTGCGGGGCACCGTGCACGCGACCCATGGCGGTCAGCGTGCGGCGCAGCTCGTCCTTCGTGGTGAGTTCCTTCGCGAGCGCCGAATCCATGGCAACGAGTCCCTCTTCGAAGGAATGGTGTCTTGCGATGTCGATGCACGCTCGTGCCACAGTTGTACAACGGGTGCCGAGCTGCTCGGAGACCATGTTGTCTGGCAGGTGCGTCTTGCGGTAATCGTAATCGGCTGGAATCTTCGTCTTGACTGGCAGCGATTTGGACTGCCTAGCCATTTCAATCTTTTCGCCGAAAGGCGGGAGGACCCAAAGGCCCCATAGCCTGGCTGCTGACTTTCCTATCATGATGGCTTTGTGCACGCTTTTGCCCGCAGCAATCACTTTGAGGCGTTGGCGTTCGTAAGTGGGTAATTGCTCGAAGTAATCCCGCGGGGTTGCGACCCAGGGCGCTATTCGCAGAACCTCGCCATTGGCTATTTGCTCCCACACGTGGTGATCGTTGGACAGTGGACGTAAGTGAATGAGTCGTTGTGTTTGAGTCATACAACAATGTTCGCCAAGCGCGTGCGCCCGTGTCTAGAGTCAATTTTTTACCTGTGGATAACTCTGCATTTGCGCAGCTAGGGGGAGTTGGCGCTTTCGAGTCGGTTTGCCGGCTGGCGCCTCAGCGGCTGGCCTCTTGCTGGCGAATGGGCGGTTTCAGCTGCCGCGGTTTGGTCCTCCTCTAGTGGTCCCATTGGTTGGGTAGTTTTACGAGAGCCGACTCCCGCGCAATGGCTCCTAAGGGTTTCTTTGCCTCCTAATGAAACCCAACCAATGGGACCAAACCCGGAGAGGGGTGAGCCGCACGTCAAGCGGGGCGCGGGCAGGCTGCTACTTGTAGGCCGAGAAACCCGTAATGACCTTGCCCATGATGAGGCTCTGCACGGTGTCGGTTCCCTCGTAGGTGTGCATGGCCTCAATGTCGGCAAAGTGGCGCGCGATGTCGTTTTCTAGCAGGATGCCCACGCCACCGAGCATGTCGCGGGCGTCGGAAGCAATGCGTCGTGCAGCGCGGGTGTTGTGCAGCTTCGCCGCGGAAGCCTGCGGCGGGGTGAGCGTGCCAGCCTCCTCGCGGGCGGCAACCTCGCGGCAGGTCAGCATCATCTGGTTGAGGTCCAGCACCATGTTGGCCAAGCGCTGCTGGATAATCTGCGCTTTTGCCAGCTCACGGCCGAACTGGACGCGCTCCATGACGTAGTTGCGCGCGGTTTCATAGCAAGCCACGGCCGAACCCAACGCCATCCACGAGACGCCGATGCGCGTTGCTGTCAGCACGCGGGAGACGTCCTTGAACGTTTGGCAGCCGGGCAACCGGTTGGAGGCAGGAATGCGGCAATCCTCCAAGACGATGTGCGCCTGATGGATAGCGCGCAGTGACAGCTTGCCGGCAATCACCGTGGCGGAGTAGCCCGGCGCGTCCTGCGGAACGATGAAGCCACCCACGTTTCCGTCTTCCATACGGGCGTAAATCACGGTCACGCCACCGGAAGCACCGTTACCGATCCACTTCTTTTCGCCGTTGAGAACCCAGGAATCGCCGTCGCGAACCGCGGTGGTCTCCAGCGCAATGGAGTCAGACCCGTGCAGCGGTTCCGTCAGGCCAAACGCGCCGAGCAGCGAGCACGACGCCATCGCCGGCAGGTAGCGGGAGCGCTGCTCCTCCGAGCCAAGCATCGCGATGGAGCGCATAGCCAGGCCGGCCTGCACGGCAACGACAGTGCCCATCGAGGCGTCGGCACGCGTGACCTCCATGAGCGCCAAACCTGCGCCGCGTGCGGTCATGGACTCGTGGCCAGGAACGTCAAGGCCGTCCGTCATGAGGTCGAGCTCGCCTAAGCGGCGTACTAGTTCGAGGGGGTATTCGCTTTTCTCCCAATGCCCATTGATAACCGGCAGGCAATCCTCACGAAACGAGCGAGCACGTGCCCAGACCTCGGCATCTTGGGCGCTGATGCCGTCGAACACGCCGAGGAAGTCAGTTGTAGAATCAAAGAGATTATTGGACATTACAGGCCTCCGATACGAATCACTATTAGTCTGCTATTGTGATACACACCTCACCGCCTGTCAAGGAAACGTTCCCAGCGAAAGGCACACCACCATGGCTAACCAGAAGCGCCGCGACCAAATCGCCACCGCCGCCCTCGACCTCTTTGACCAGCGCGGCTACCACGGCACCGGCATGGAAGACATCGCAAAGGCAGTGGGCATGCGGGCATCGAGCCTCTACAACCACTACAAGTCCAAGCAAGAGCTGCTCGCTGAGGTCACCGTCTCCGCCATGGAGGAACTCCTACGTGCCAACGCCGCGGCGCTCGCCGGGGTCACGGGTTCCGAGGAAAAAATCCTCGCCACGATGCGCGCACACGTCATCTTCCACGCCGCCCACGCCAAGCGCGTCCGCGTGGTCAACAACGAGCTCAACAATCTCGAAGAACCCCACAAGTCCGTGGTCCTGCAGCTGCGCCGCGACTATGTGGCACGTTGGATGAACGTCGTCGACGAGGGCAGCTTCCAAGCCGAGAACCTCAAGATTGCCTGCTGGGCGCTCATCGACATGGGCATCGGCGTGGCCACGTGGTTTAGCCCCGATGGCCCGTACACCGCCGAGGAGCTCGGTGACATGTACGGGCAGTTCGCGCTCCGCCAGCTGACCTAGCCGCTACGCGCAGCCAATCTCCTCGACCTCTTCGTGGTCCGAGTAGATGACACGGATGCGCGAGTACACCTTGGCGTTGTAGCCACACGCTTCACGCTTGTCGACGACCACCCGCACCGGCGTCTGCTTAAACTTGCCCTCCGCACAGAAGGGGTCGCAGTCATTTTCCACGGCCGTACCCTCAGCCGTGGCCTCATCGGCGCCCCAGTTGGACCACTTGAGGTCCTTGACCAGGTAGTTGTTATCACCGCAGGCCAGCGAAATGCTGCCGGGGCCTTCCAGGCCGGTGACGGACACGCAGCCCAAGATGGCCGTGGCCTCCACGGTGGTGGTCACGTTGGGGCCGACCAGACCGACCACGCGGACCAGCTGGCCGGTTGCCGGAAGGATGGAGAAGCTGACATGGTCAGCGTCGCGAATGACGCTGATGAGGCCGTCCTCTCCCACGCCGTCGTGGGAGCCCTGCGAGGCCGAAGCCAGGTCGTTGCCGTCGGTGGCGGCCAGAATGTCGTAGACAATCTTTTGCTGCGCGCTGCTCAAACCCGGCTGCAGCAGCAGCTGCAGCGCGCCGAGGGCGCGGTTGGGGAAACGATCCGCAAGAGCTTCCAGCCCAGCGCGGTCGGTGGCCGCCATGAGGTCTTCTGCGGGGATGACTGGCTGCGGGTCGAACCCTGGCAGCTCGCCTTGGGAGGAGATGTTCACGGTGCCGTCGACGCCCACCGAGTACTCGGTCGTGGCAGTAGACGAACCATCGGTGTCCACGCGCTTGAGGTACTCCTTTGAGGTCACGCCTTTGTCCGCGGCGTCGGGCTGCGCGGCGGCAGCCTCACCCGCGTGCGTGAGCACCTCCGCCACGGCGACCGGCTCGCTGTGGTTCACAAACGGGATGACCCCGCCGGCCAGAGCTAGGACACCGATGCCTGCGGCCACGGCCTTCCACGGCGTGCGTGACCCCGAATCGACAATGTCGCTGAGGACCGCCTCGGAGCGGGTAAGGGCGGCGTCGTCAAGCGCAGCGTCTGGCACCGGATTTGCGGCGCGCAATTGGGAAAGCGGATCAGTCATCGTGGCCTCCGGTGAGCTCGGAAAGGTGGGTGCGGGCGCGGTGCAGGCGCACGCGGACGTTGTTAGGGGTGATGCCGAGGACCTCGGCGATCTCGGCCTGCGTGAGCTCCTCCCAGGCGAAGAGAGTGAGGATCTCGCGCTCGGCATAAGGAAGCTGCAGCAGGGCGCGGTTGATGTCGAGGGACAAGTCAACGGCGGCGGATTCGTCGAGAAGGGCGCCGTCGAAGTCGTCGAGGTTTTCGAACTCGCGGCGCGAGCGATAGAACTCGCGCATCACGTTGCGTGCGATGCCATAGAGCCATGGCAGCGGGTTCTCCCCCGTCAGGGTGTCGAAGTTGGCCCAGGCGCGCTCGAAGACATCGGCAGCCAGCTCCTCAGCGTGCTCCTGCGGCACGCGACGCCGCAAAAACGCCAAGACGGCAGGATAATGCGCGCGAAAGTGCCGGGAGAACTCCCGCTTTCGCGCGCCGGGCAAGGTTAAGACGGACAAATAAAACTCCACGAGCCTGCTGGAACATACTTCACATAGAGTATGTTGCAGCAGGCTCGGAATTATTACAGACTAGTGCGCGACTTTTTCCTTAACCGGAATTTTCGCAGGTTGTACCGGTTCTGCGGTGTCAGCGACTGCGGTACGGCGAGCCACCGCGGCGAAAACGGCACCGGTGACGTTGTGCTCGGTGTCGGACGCAGATGGTTTACTAGTAGACGATGGAACCGCTCGAACTCAGCGCACTCACCGGCACGCAGTCCCGTACGTATGGCACCCGGAAGATCACCGACTCTATGGTGAACGCACCGGTCCATGTGGCGATCGCACTGTGGGACGAGCGCTGGGACTCCGCGCCGGGCGGCACTGTTGATGGCTGGGTCATCGCAGTAAACACCAGGCAGACCCGGTTCATACGCAAGGGCCAGACCAAGAGCGGCGACGTGGTGGAGATTGCCATCCGCGAGTTCGAGAAGGCCACGAAGAATCTGAAGGGCCGAATCTGGATTGTCACGGGGCGCCGGCAAAATACGCTGCGGTCGGCGCTAGAACGGCGCGGCTATACGGTGACGGGCAGCTTTGCGGAGGAAAATAGGGCGTCGAAAAGCGCGAGCTCTGTGCGCCGCAAGGAAGCGGGCCTGACCGCACGTAAGGCCAAGAAGTTGGGCGAGGCGCCACGGAAGAAAGAGGCCACGCAGGTAGAGACCCCGAAGGCACATTGGTGGCCGAACTTCTCGCAGGCGTCATCATGGCCGGAGGGCGCCACGGTGCGCATTGCTACCGACGCCTCCTCCGACACCGTGTTCAAGGGCTCCATGTGCTTCGTGGCGGGCAATGGCGACTACCGGCTGCGCACCCGCGAGACTAAGGCGGGTACTGACGAGCTCGAGCTGGAGTCGCTGACCTTGGCGCTGAAGTACCTGCTCAAGGTGGGTGCAAAGAAGGCGATTATTGAAAGCGACTCGGTCGCGGCGCTCGAAGCGGTGGAGCAGTTGCGCAATAAGCAGTCGAAGGCGGTGCGCTCGCGGCGAACGTGGCGCGGCGTGACGTCAGGTGCGCGGTCGCGTTTCCAGCAGGCCTGGAACGACGTCGAGGGCGAATGCGAGGTGGAAATCCGCCGCGTGCTTGGCCATGCGGGCGATCCGCTCAACCGCGCGGCGGACCAGATTGCGTACATGGGGCTGCGTGCGATTGCTCATCCGATGAAGCAGTCGCGGGCCACGCTGCAGGAGGGCATCACCAAGGCGCTGGCCAAGCTTTAGGCTTAGCCGCTAAAAGATGATCCGGCAGGCAAACGCCACCGCCCACACCCACAGCCAACGGCGTTTGTGCAGCTTATCGCGATAGATGACGGACATTAACAGGTACCACGCCGACGGGATGATAAAGAAAAGACTGGTTCCTGGGTCCGCGCCAAAGTCATTAAATCCGACTAAAAGGAAAAACGCTGACAGGCCAGCTTTCCACCAAGAAAAAGGGTAAACCTTGCCGTCCGCCTCTGCTGGCTCTGGCTCGTTAGTTTTGGTTTGAGCTGGTACGACTTCGCTTGGCTCGTCTACTGGCGCTGGTTGGAAAGACTGCGCTGGTTGCGGTTTTGCCGCGTCCGCAAACGGATTGCCAGGTGCGTCTGCGAGGGGTTCCTCGAAGGGGTTATTGGCAAAAGGATTGGTCATAGCACATAGGATAGCGCCGACTGTTTCACGCGAGTTCATGTAGCCGGGCAATGGGTTTGGACCTGCGTTTGTGGGGCTGTTTTCGACGCTTTCGTGTTGGTCCCCCTCTACGGGTTTCCCTCTAATGGTCCCTTTACGAGTAGCGTTGGCGACCAATACGGCCCATTGGGTTTCATTACCCCCTAAAGAAACCCAACCAATGGGAGCCAACCAATGGGACCAGTCTGGGACGTGCGGAAACCCAGGCGGAACCGCAGGCGGAGAGGGCCAGAGCGGCGGCCAGTCCGCGCGGGGCCGCGGAGACTAAGCCACGGAGGCCAGAGCGGAGGCCAGGCCGCACAGGGTGCTAGTGGCCGCCGTTTCCGCCGGACGCGAAGGTGAAAGTATCGGTCTCACCGGAATCGCAGGTCACGGTGTAGGTGTGGTAGCCGTCGGCAGGACCGGGGCCGATGTTGTCCGGCGCGGTTACGTAACCCACCAGTTGGCCGAGGTCAGCCGCCGGCGACATCACCGTCGTCGCACCCCACGACGTGGTCAGGTTCGCGCGAGTACCCGGGCAGTTTGCCGCAATAAGCAGCTCCTGGCCCGGCTTGAGCTGACCGTCAACAGTACTGGTCAGCTGGGTGCCAGCGGTGGTCTTCGCATCCTCGCTGAACGGGTTGAAGCCGGTAGCAACTGCAGCGCCACCACCAGCCAAAATAGCGCAAGCGGCGGTAGCAGCAACGAGGGTCTTTTTCATGATGACTCCTTAACTAGGAAGTTGATGTTCACCTAGTTAGTTGCACTACCGCCGCGTTTATTACAGGCGACCAGAAAGTTTTTCCAGCCGCCAGTTGGCCGGGCTTATCCGGCGATTCGGCGCGCGCCGTCGCCAGGGCTGGCCACAAGGAAGGTCGGTGCCGGGAAGCCGCGCTCAACCGCGGCAGCAGCAATTGCCTCCGCCGTCGACTCCACATCGGCACGCTTGACCAGCGCAATCACCGCGCCACCGAAACCGCCCCCAGTCATACGCGCGCCCACCTCACCGGCCGCCGCGAACGCGCAGTCCAGCTCCGGCGTGGTGACCTCGTACTGGTCGCGCAGCGAGATGTGGCTATCGCGCATGAGCTCCCGGAAACGGTCAAGGTTGCCGGCCTCCAAGTCGGAGGCAGCTTCCAAGGTGCGAGCGGTCTCCTCCACGACGTGGGCGACGCGGCGCTTAACGACGCCCTCATCCTCCCCCGCTTCCCTCGCCCACCGGGTGGCGGCCGCAACGGCATCGGGAATATCGCGGATAGTTCCGCCGCGGGCCCCAGAGCCCGCCAATGGAGACTGAACCGCGTCGATGACGCCACGGCGGGAGGCATACTGGCCGTCGTTCAAAGTGTGAGGGGCGTTGGTGTCTGCGATGAGCAACACCATGTCGCGCTCCGCGATGTTAAACGGCACGCGGCGAACCTCACCCGTGGAGAAGTCCAAGACGAGCGCCTTGCCCTTCTGTCCGAAGAGGCTCGCGTTCTGGTCCAAGCCACCTGTCGAGGCACCGACGACCTCGTTCTCGGCGCGCATGCAGGCGAGAACCAGGCGGGTGCGGGCGGCGTCGTCAGGCGCGTGCCCTGTCGAAAGCTCGTAGGCCGCCACCGCCACCGAGCATTCCAACGCCGCGGAGCTGGAGAGGCCGGAGCCTACCGGAACGTCGGAGACAATCGCGATGTCGAGGCCCTCGCAGGAGGCGATGACGCCGTCCTCGAGGCCCGCCCACACGGCGCCGGCGACGTAGCCCGCCCAGGCGTCCGGGGTGCCCGCGGCCCAACCCGGGCCAACCTCCTCCAGAAAAACGTCCACGCGGTAGACCTTGCCGCCGAACTCGGAGGCAATCCGCAGTTGGCCGTCCTCGCGTGGGGCCACGGCCACGGCCGTGTTCTGCTCCAGCGCGAAAGGGATCGAGGCGCCACCTGCGTAGTCGACGTGCTCGCCGATGAGGTTCACGCGGCCCGGCGCGGCCCAAACCCCGGCAGGCTCCGCGGAGAAGTTGGAGCGGAAGAGTGCGATCGCGGCGTCGGCAAGCGCGGCGTCGGAGCGAGTGGAAATCCAGTTAAGCATCCCACACCTCCTTGAACCGGGCGGCGATGTGCTCCGGGGTGGTGTCGTTGATCCACACTGCCTGCGCGGACTCCGAACCGGCGAGGAACTTCATGCGGTTCGGCGAGCGCATCAGCGAAAACAGCTGCAGGTGCATGCGCACGTCCCCGCGCAGCGTAGGGTCGGCCGGCGCGAGGTTCCAACCAGCGATGTACGGGGTCTTTTCCACGCCGTCGAAGAAACGGTCCACAGCGATATACAGCTTCTTGAGCAGGGCGGCGAGGTCGTCGCGCTGGGCGTCGGAAAGCTCGGTGAAATCCGCCGCGTACTCGTTGGGCATGACCATCGCCTCAAGCGGCCACTTCGCGGCAGCCGGGACGAACGCGGTGAAGTGCTCGGTCTCGGCAATGATGCGGGTGCCCGCTGCGCGCTCCTTGTCCAGGATGTCCTGGAAGAGATCGCCCTCGTAAGCCTGCGAGGAAGCCACGATGGACTTCATGCGCGGCGAGAGGAACGGATAGGAGTAGATCTGGCCGTGCGGGTGCTGCAGCGTCACGCCGATTTCGGCGCCGCGATTCTCAAACGGGAAGACCTGCGCCACCTCAGGCAGCGCAGACAGCGCCGAGGTGCGGTGCGCCCACGCCTCGATGACGGTGCGAATGCGGCTCACAGGCAGATCCTTGAAGCTCAGCTCCGGGGCAGAAGTAAAGCACACGACCTCGCAGCGGGCCTTCGCCGGCAGGCGCGGGACCAGGCCCATGCCGTCGACGTCGTCCTCGTAGTCCTCCATCCCCATCGCAAAGGAGGGAAAGCGGTTTTCAAAGACCACCACGTCATAAGACGGCGACGGGATCTCCGTGGGCAGCTGGCCCGGCAGGGTCGGCGCGAGCGGGTTCTCGTTGGCCGGGGGCATGAATGTGCGGTTCATGCGGTGGGCGGCAAAGGCCACCCAGTCCCCGGTCAGCGGGTCGCGGCGCATCTCCGAAGCCGGTGTGACTTGCGGGAGTTCGCGGCTGTCTTCCAAGACGCGGTCGGTGTGTGGGGTGTCGTCGAAGTAGATGATTTCGCGGCCGTCGGCAAGCGCGGCTTTGGTGATCTCTAGCATTACTTGGCCTCCGCCAGCTTCGACTCGTCGATCTTGGAAGGGTCAACGATGATGGGACGCAGCTTGGCCCACAGCATGAAGGCTACTGCGACGACCAGCATGGCGACGCCGGCCCAGAGGTTGTCGGAGGATTCCTTCGGCAGGCCCGTGTCCGGATTGACGCCTGGGTCGAGGGCGAAGGAGCAGACTACGAGGACGATGCCGTAGATGCCCAGGAGCGCACCGATCACGTTGCGCAGGTCAAAGGCACCCGCGTGCTGAGGTGAAGTCTTGGTTGTCATGATTGATGCTCCTTTAGGCGAAGATGACGTTCAGGCCGACGGCAATAACCAGGCAGATGACGCCCAGCGGGACGGTCTGCTTGTACCACGGCAGGTTCTTCTCGGTGTAGTCCTCGAAGTGGTCCTTCGGGGTAACCGAGGATACGAAGCCGACGAGCTCTTCGTCTGGCTTGGGCTGGGTAAACATGGTGACGATGACGGAGACGATGATATCCACCGTAAAGGCCACGCCAGCGGCCACGAATGCCGTGCCCTGGCCAGGAAGGTTGAAGATGGAAGCCGTTGCGTCGGTAAAGGTTGCGATGTACCAGAAGGTAATTGCAGATGCGGTACCTGCAACCAAGCCGGACCAACCGGCGTGCGGAGTCATGCGCTTCCAGAACATACCGAGGATGAACGTTGCGAACAGCGGGGCGTTGAAGAAGCCGAACAGCGTCTGCAGGTAATCCATGACGTTGCCGAAGTTCTGGGCCAAAAGGGCGGTAAAGACGGCCACGCCGGTGGCGACGACGGTCGCGATGCGGCCGAACTTCAGGTAGTAGTCATCCTCGCGGTCCTTGACCACGTAGGTCTGCCAGATGTCATAAGAGATAACCGTGTTGAACGCGGAGATGTTTGCGGCCATGCCAGCCATGAAGGAGGCCAGCAGGCCAGCGATGGCCACGCCGAGGAGGCCGTTCGGAAGAAGGTCGCGCATGAGCAGCAGGATGGCGTCGTTTGGCTCAGCGCGCTCTTCCATGAGGTCAGCGACGGAAACGGAAGCCACCATGCCCGGGATAACCACGAGGAAGGGCACGAACATCTTCGGGAAAGCGCCGATGATTGGGGTCTTGCGGGCTGCGGAGATGGACTCCGAAGCCATGGCGCGCTGTACCTCGACAAAGTTGGTGGTCCAGTAACCGAAGGAGAGGACGAAGCCCAAGCCCAGTACGATACCGATGACGGACCAGACTGGGTTCTCAAAGCCGGAAATGTCTGTGCCCGGCCAGGTGTGGAAGTGGGATTCCGCAATAACGGAATCCTTCAGGCCCTGCCAGCCGCCGACGCGGTTGAGGCCGATGATGGTCAATGGTGCCAGAGCAGCAACGATGACGAAGAACTGTAGAACCTCGTTGTAGATGGCTGCGGACAGGCCGCCCAGGGTGATGTAGGACAAAACGATGAGGCCAGCGACAAGGAGCGCGACCCACATCGGCCAGCCCAGCAGGGCTTCAACGATGGTGGCCAGCAGGTACAGGTTCACACCGGCGATGAGCAGCTGTGCCACGGCGAAGGAAATCGCGTTGACCAGGTGTGCCGCGTTGCCGAAGCGCCTGCGCATGAACTCCGGCACGGAACGCACCTTGGAGCCGTAGTAGAACGGCATCATCACGATGCCTAGGAAGACCATGGCCGGGATGGCGCCGATCCAGAAGTAGTGCATGGTCTGGAAACCGTATTCCACGCCATTTGCAGACATACCGATGATTTCCACCGCACCGAGGTTCGCAGAGACGAACGCCAGGCCAGTCACCCAAGCCGGCAAACCGCGGCCCGAGAGGAAGAAGTCAATGGAGGAGGAAACGCGGGCTTTTGCAGCCCAGCCAATTCCCAAGACAAAGAGGAAGTACAAAGCAACGAGCAGATAATCCACCCAGGTTGCGTCGAGTCTCAATACTGAAGGTTCCATTTCAAGAGCTTTCTTTTATTAGATTGCGCTCAAGCGAAGCTCGTAGGCAATCGGTTGATGTGCGTTGAGAACGGCCACGTCTGTGCCGCTACGCAGTGCGTTTGGCGGAGCGCTCATGGGCTCCACCGCCAGGGCACGCCCGCGCCCTGGGTAATCTGCCGGAGTGTACATCTGGACCCAATCCAGCCCCTGCCCCATCTCTAGGCGCACGCCCTTGCCCGCCGAGACATACTCTGCGGTCAGTGGTCCATGCCCGTGGAAGCAGTCATCCCATTCCACTTCGGCAATGCGCTGGCGCTTGACGACGACCTCTTCTACCTCACCCGTCGGCAAGTTCCGGGCGTCCAGCAGGTGGTGCTCGGTGACGGGGAGGGTCAGTTCGGAGGCGTCGGCAGCCGCGCCGCGTGCCGAGAGATAGGTGTGCAGGCCGAACGCGAACGGGGCGGGCCCTTCGGCGCTGGCCTCGAAGTGGGCGGATAAGCCGGCTGCGTCGAGGGTGTAGGTGGCTATGAGTTGGGTAGGCCACGGCCACGGTTCCTCGATGCGGGTGGTGAGTTGCACGCGGTCGGTGGCGTAGTAAACCAGATCCCAGGCTGCGTCGAGGACGAAGCCGTGGTTTGCGTTGTTGCGCTCGGGCTCGTTGACGGGGACTAAGTGCTCAGTCCCGCGCCAAGTGAAGCAGCCGTCTTCTGTGCGGTTTGGCCATGGTGCAAGAACCACGCCGGCGCACATCGGAGGCAGGCCGTCGTAGGTTTCCACAAGGGGTTCGCCGTTGTAGGTCAGCGCCTTAATGCCGCCGCCTAGGCTGGCGATTTCCGCCATGTATGCACCGTGTGCCATTCGGTACACAGGTGCAGAGCTGCTCGGGCTAGCCGTTCTGGTCATAACCTATTGCCCTTTCTTCCGTGTGTAACTCACTACGGGTTTTAGGTTAAGTCGCAGCTCAAGGGCCAGTCAATCGTTTGCATAAACTTGCATAGTGATATCCCTGAAATCTACTTTTAGGTGCTACTGGTCATACACAGCAGCGCAAATCCTCCGCCAAATGATGCGCGCGGCCGAATGCGGGGTGGCCAAGACTTCGCGCAGATAGTTCTCCGGCTTCAGCTCCCACGGCGTAAAGGCAGAGTGCACGCGCACGGGAATTCCCAGGTGCCACGACCACAGCTTGGTCCGCAAGGCATGAAAGTCACTGGTGACCACATCAAAGTAGGGCGCGCGGTACAGCGCGAGGGAGTTCTCCAAATTTTCGTTGGTACTCGTGGCGTTGGGCTCGACGATGGTTTTCTCGGCTGGCACTCCCCTGCCAATGAGATAAGCCTCCATCACCTCGGCTTCTCCGCGTCCGGACACGATGATGTCCTGCCCGCGCCACAGCAAAAATGCGCGCTCAAGGCGACGCTCGAGCATAGGACCTGGCACGCCGCCTTGGACGCGAGCTCCCAATACCAACAGGGGGACTAAGATAGGTCCGGACATAAAGCACGAGCTTAATCCAGGAAGGACACCGTGGCCACACCGACTCTGAAGGACCTCGCCGCGGCCACAGGAGTGTCCATCTCCACGGTCTCGCGCGCATTGGCCAACCATCCGGCCATTTCGCAGGCCACCACGAAAAAGGTCAAAGACGCCGCGGAAAAGCTCGGCTACCGCCCAAATGCCCAGGCCCGCGCGCTGCGCGGCTCCCGCTCCGACGCCATCGGTGTGGTCATCCCCAACCTTGCCGACCCATACTTCGCGCTCATCGCCGCCGCCATCGAGGCCGAGGCCGAACGCGAGGGAATTGCCGCAATCATGACCACGTGTTCGGAATCCCCGGAGCGCCTGGCCAAGGCTCTCGATGCCCTGACCTGGCGCCAAGTCGACGGCATCATCACCGTCCCCGTCGAAGGTGCAGAGGCCGCTCTCAACGAGGCCGCGAAGTCCCGCCCGCTTCTGCTCATTGACCGCGAGCTAGCCCCCTTCCCTGCCGTGGCCTCCGATCCACGGCCCGGCATGTTCGCCGCGCTGACCCAGCTGCGCCAGAAGGGCCACGAGCGCATCGGCTACATCCCGGGGCCTCAACAAACATCCACGGGCCGGCAGCGACTCAAGGTTTTTCGCGGCGCGACCAGCGAGTTCAGTACCTTCTATGCGCAGGGTGGCTATCGCCGCAAGGACGGTTACGTCGGAGCGCTGGAGCTCTTTGAAAAGGACGTCACGGCTATCGTCGCGGGCGATTCCATGATGACCGCCGGTGCACTGGAGGCCTGCTACAACGCGGGCAAGCGTATTGGTACGGATATCGCATTGGTCGGATTCGACGACCTCAACTTCTTCCGCCTGCAGCCGGTCCCCATTTCTGTGGTGGACCAAGATATGGCGGCGCTTGGCCGCCTAGCGGTACAACAACTGACCGCGGCCATCGCGCACAACGCCACCCCCACGGGCGTCAAGGTCCCGACAACCTACATTCCCCGCGTCTCGACTGCCGCGCGTTTGACCAAGAGCTAGCCGACTGCCGCACGTTTGACCGAGAGCTGGCTCTACGGTCAAACGTGCATTTACTGCAGGAGGCAATCGCGGCCCCTACTCGCCGAGAAGCTTCGCGCGCAGGTTCGCGTCCTTCTGTTCGACCTCGGCGGCCATGTTCTCTTGGTACTCTGCCATCTTCTGCATCAGGGCAGGATCGCCAGCACCGAGGATGCGCACGGCCAGCAGGCCGGCGTTCTTTGCGCCGCCGATGGACACGGTCGCAACCGGCACGCCGCCCGGCATCTGCACGATGGACAGCAGCGAGTCCATACCGTCGAGCTCCTTAAGCGCACGCGGGATGCCGATAACCGGCAGCGGAGTAGCCGCCGCAACCATGCCCGGCAGGTGCGCCGCGCCGCCCGCACAGGCGATGATGACCTGCAGGCCACGCTCGTGCGCGGACTTGGCATAAGCCAGCATCTTCTCCGGGGTGCGGTGTGCGCTGACCACGCCCACCTCGAAAGCCACACCGAACTCCGCGAGCACCTCGGCTGCGGGTTTGACGGTGGGCCAGTCGGAATCGGAGCCCATAATCAGGCCAACCTGCGGTTCCATAAAATCTCCTTAAGCTTCGGCCCACTCAGCGTGGACGAGGAAGTGTGCGGCATCGGCAGCGATGCGGCGGGTTTTAGCCACATCCGTGCCCACGACGTTAACGTGGCCAATCTTACGGCCGGCGCGATAGTCCTTGCCGTACAGGTGAATCCTGGCCTGCGGGTAGCGCTCCATCACTTCGCGCACGCGCTGCCGCATCGGCATTTCTGGGTCGGCAGAGCCGCCCAGCACGTTGGCCATGACGGTGATAGGCGCCAGCGGATCGGTAGCGCCCAGCGGCAGGTCCAAGACCGCGCGCAGGTGCTGCTCAAACTGCGAGGTTACTGAGCCATCCTGGGTCCAGTGGCCGGTGTTGTGCGGGCGCATGGCCAGCTCGTTGACGGCGATGTCTTCACCGGCATCAGCATTAAACGCGAAGAGCTCAACCGCCAAGACGCCCGTGACGCCGAGCTGCGCGGCCACGAGTTCGCCGACCTTAGCAGCACGCTCTGCCAGCTCAGGGCTCAGCCCCGGCGCGGGGGCGAAAGCCTCGGCGCAGATACCGTCGCGCTGCACGGACTCGGTGATCGGCCAAGCCTTCACTTCGCCGGAAGGGCGGCGGGCAACGAGCACGGAAAGCTCGCGGGTCAGCGTGACCTTCTCCTCTGCCATGAGGGGTGTGCCCGCATCAAGCAGCTTGGCAACCAATGACTCCAGCTCATGCGCTTCAGGGAACCACACGCCGTGGCCGTCGTAGCCACCGCGGCGGGCCTTCAGGCACACACGGCCCTCAACGAGTCCGAAGAAGTCCAGCGCATCTGCCACGGTTTCAATCGCGGCAAAACGCGGGACTGGTGCACCCAGCTCCGCGAGCTTCTGGCGCATGAGCAGCTTGTCCTGCGCGTACAACAGTGCAGAAGGCTGGGGCTGGACATTGTATCCGGCGTCGATAAGCGCCTGCACATGCTCGGTAGGCACGTGCTCGTGCTCGAAAGTCAGGCCGTCCGCGTCCTGGGACGCGCCGACGAGAGTGTCGTAGTCGTGGTAATCCCCCAGGACAACGTCCGGGATGACCTGCGCTGCGGACTGCTCGCCGGAGGAGGCGAGGATGCGCAAATGGATGTCTAGCTCAGCGGCTGCCGGCTGCAACATGCGTGCGAGCTGGCCGTCGCCAAAAACGGTAACGATGGGCTTTGCTTGTTGACTCACCTGTCCAATACTAGCCTTAAGGCTATGATCGTCCGGCATACTATCTTCCAAAACTCCCTCATGACGGCCCTTCTCGACGGCATCTATGACGGTGAGATGACCATCGGCGAGCTACTCGGCAAGGGTAACTTCGGCATCGGCACGTTCGACGCCCTCGATGGCGAGATGATCATCCTCGACGGCGTGTGTTACCAGCTGCGCGGCGACGGAACTGCCACCATCGCGGACCTGGACCAGGGAACGCCCTTTGCGGTGGCTACGAACTTTGTGCCGCGCATCAAGGTCGAGGCGCCGCAGGGCATGCTGCGCTCCGAGCTTTCTGCTTTCGTGGATGAGATTCAGCCCTCCGCGAATTACATGTATGCCGTGCGAATCTCGGGCCGCTTCCGCTCGGTGACCACCCGCACCGTGGTCAAGCAGTCCAAGCCCTATCCCCCAATGGCCGAGGCCGTGGGCGGCGATAAGGAGCTGCACTTCACCGATGTCGAGGGCATCATCGGCGGCTTCCGCACTCCGGTCTTTGAAAAGGGAATCTCGGTGCCGGGCTGCCACGTGCACTTTATCGACGCCGATCGCACCTCCGGCGGGCACGTCCTGGACTACGTTGTGGACGACGCCACCATCGAGCTATGCCCCGGCACCGACCTCGAGCTGCGCCTGCCGCTGACCCAAGAGTTTGGCCAAGCCAACCTGGCTCCTGAGGATCTGGACCACCAGCTGCACACCACAGAGGTTAAGAATTAGAAGAGCTCCTGCTCGTTGAGGATCTCCTCCACGCGCTTGGCCTTGGGGATGGAAGGGAAGTACATCGG
Source organism: Corynebacterium sp. HMSC05D08 (assembly GCF_001807215.1). Taxonomy (NCBI): domain Bacteria; kingdom Bacillati; phylum Actinomycetota; class Actinomycetes; order Mycobacteriales; family Corynebacteriaceae; genus Corynebacterium; species Corynebacterium sp. HMSC05D08. The sequence continues at coordinate 49,699 of NZ_KV788294.1, forward strand.
GCGCTCGTAGCCGTGGATAGCGAGGGAGATGCCTCCGCGGCGGCGTCTAGCGCCGCGGATATCCCGCAGTGGGATCGAGTCCACGTGGCTGCCCTCGCGCGCGATGACGCGCAGGTTGGTCACGATGAAGCGCCGGCGCCGCGTGCGGTACAGCGGCAAGCCAAAGCGCCAGAGAGAAAGTACCGCCCACAGGCCCACGATTCCGTTGCGAAGATTGACGTCGAGGCCATAAGAATCCGCCCAGCCGATGGCCATCCAGGCCAGACCAGTGATGAGGATGAGCTCGAGAAATGGGAAAAGGAGCGCACGGTACGGCGCGGTCATATCTACGCGGACGACTTCACCGCGGCCCATCTTCATCAATCCCATAGGGGTGCATGATACCCGCAGGAGGCGGCGGCGTCGGCACCATCTACGCGGGCGGCGACGAACTGGACTCCAACGGCGATGCCTACAGATGGCCAGATGCCACAGCCTCCGGCCGGCGGCATGGACGAATCCACTGGTGAGCAGCTCAAAGATGACGGTGAGGTCTCCCAGGGAATGGGCGGCGGCCCGATGGGCGGACAGCGCCCCTAAATAGACACAATTTGCCAAATAGGAATGCCTGCCACGCTCTGTGGCGGGCCCTATTTGGCAAATTGTGCTTTACAACGCCCCGCCTCTCCACGCGGCGCGGCAACGAGTCGCTACTGAACCGGGCGCAGGTGCGTAACGTCGCCGGCGGAGTAGTACTCGCCGCCGACGTTGATGCGTCCGTCGTCGGCGATGCCTTCGACGACACCGACGACGTCGCCAGTCGGCGCCTCGAGACGAACTTCCTGGCCGATGGTAGAGCAGACCTTGCGGTAGTCCGCCATTAGCTGTGGATCCTGGTTCTCCCACTGGGTGATGCGGCGGCGCAAGTTCTTCAGTAAAGCAATTGCCAGCTCGGTGCGGTCGGTGTCGCGGCCTTCGAGGGCCAGGGACGTGGCCTTCTCGATGGGCAGCTGCTCGCGGGTCAAGGTGACGTTCAGACCCATGCCCACGACAACGCGTGCAGACAGCGTAGCTCCTGCTTCGGTCTTCGGGGCGACCTCCGCCTTGTTCACCTCAGCCTTATTAAACTCAGTCTTCGGCGCGGACTTGAAGGCAGCGCCCACTGGGCCAGCTTCGGCGAGAATGCCGCAAAGCTTGTTGCCGTCGATGTGGACGTCATTTGGCCACTTAAGCACGGAGCCCTCAACCGTATCGGTGACCGCCAAACCAGAAGCGAGCGGCAAAGTGCCGAGGTACTCAAGGGTCTCGGGAAGGATGAGCACCGAAAGAATCAGCTGTGAACCCGCCGGGCTAACCCAAGTACGGCCCAAGCGGCCTTTGCCGGAGACCTGCTCGTTGGCCAACAGCACGGTGCCATCAGCGACGTTTTCCGCCTGCATGAGGTCCGTGTTGGTTGAACCGGTCTGCTCTACGTAATCAATTACAGCGAAGTCATCAGCTAGCGCGGTACGAATGCGTTCAATATCAAGTGGAGCTGTCATGCCACCGAGATTACCCGCCACCTAAAAGCAGCCCCGGCTGACACTAGCTAATGCGCATAACCACCCCGCCCACACTAGAACCAGCCAGGCTTATCCAGGATTTCCTGCTTGCCCTTTTCATCAAGACAGGTGGTCAACACCGCCTGCGGCAGGGCTTTTTCTACCTGCTCAGGGGATACAGTTATGCCGCGCTGCCCCGGCAACCATTCGACGGCGTCCTTAATGAGGAGGTCATGCGTCCCACGCAGATCGCCCTGCAGTGAGTCGCTGTTTCCTTCCATAGCCACCGTGTAGCGAATTCCCGGGTCCCCCACTCGCATCCCCACTGCCCGTACTCGGTAACCTCAGCATCGAAAGCTGAAGGCCCGCAGCATTCAGACTGTCTTTCATTAATGCCGTGTCGAACTTGCCGTGGTTTTCTAAATAGTCGCGGACCCCGGAAGCTTCAGCTTGCTCACCGAAGATCTTGCTGAAAGTGGTGTCGCGTGGTGCTGAATTTGATGTAGTTTCCGGTCTTTCCGAAACAGACGCGGCTCCTGACGTTTCCGCGTTCAGAGCCTGTTCATCCACAGCTCCAACGGCATTGTTAGTGGTAAACGAAGCCGCGTTATCTACGGTATCGGCACCGGAACAGCCGGCTACGAGCAGAGCTAGGAGTGGAGCAAGCTTTTTCATAGCGCCAACCAGCATAGGCGATTTAACGGGGGTGCTAGTGTAGGCGCATGGCAAAGGTCACTTTTGAGAAGGTCAACATCACCTATCCCAACGCCGCCCAGCCCACGGTCAAGGACCTTGACCTGGAAATCGCAGATGGTGAGTTTCTGGTGCTCGTCGGCCCATCCGGCTGCGGAAAGTCCACCACCCTGCGCTCCTTGGCAGGTCTTGAGCCGACCTCCAGCGGCCGCATTCTCATCGACGATAAAGACGTCACCGGCCTCGAACCAGGCGAGCGCGATATCGCCATGGTCTTTCAAAATTATGCCCTCTACCCGCACCTTTCCGTAGCTGAGAATATGGGCTTTGCCCTCAAGCTCGCCAAGCTGCCTAAGGATGAGATTAAGAAGAAGGTCGACGAGGCCGCAGCCACCCTCGGCCTGACCGAGTACCTCGACCGCAAGCCGAAGGACCTCTCCGGCGGTCAGCGTCAGCGCGTAGCCATGGGCCGCGCCATCGTGCGTAATCCCAAGGTCTTCCTTATGGATGAGCCGCTGTCCAACTTGGACGCGAAGCTACGCGTCCAGACCCGCTCGGAGCTCGCCAGCCTGCAGCAGCGCCTGGGCACCACCACCGTCTACGTCACGCACGACCAAGTCGAGGCCATGACCATGGGCGACCGAGTGGCTGTACTCAAGGACGGCGTCCTGCAGCAGGTCGCTCCCCCACGCGAGCTCTACGACGCCCCCGCCAACGAATTCGTCGCTGGCTTCATCGGCTCGCCTGCCATGAACATCTTCAACTACAACGAAGGCCGCATCGGCGTTCGCCCAGAGGACATGCTCATCACAGAAGCCCCGACTGATATCTCCGGCATCGTTGACATCGTCGAGGAACTCGGCGCTGAGTCTTATGTCTACGTCACCGTTGGCAACCAGCGTTTCGTCGCCCGCGCAGATAAAGCACACACTCCACAGCGCGGCGACAGCGTACATCTATCTTTCGACCCGAATAAAGCGCATCACTTCGACCCCGAAACGGGCGAACGCATTAACTCCTAATAAGACGTTGGGGGTGGATCTCACCCCCGACCGCGTCTTTCTACTGGGACTTTCGGAAAAAATAACGGTCTCAGACCGGGAAATAAGTCAAACCCCCGCGCGATGTGCTCGTTTTAACTTATTTTTAAGTCACCAGAAGTTTTCCGAAAGGTGAAATGCCCATGAAGAAGTCCGTACTTCGTTCCAGCCTCCACACCGCCCGCAAGGGCGCCGTTGTCACCACCGCTGCTCTCGCGCTGGTATTGGCAGGCTGCTCATCCTCCTCTGACGAGGGTTCCTCCGATTCCGCATCCAGCGGTTCCGCCGACGGCGCTGACGGCCGCGGCCCCATCACCTTCGCGATGGGTAAGAACGACACCGACAAGATCCAGCCGGTCATCGAGAAGTGGAACAAGGAGCACCCTGACGAGAAGGTTACCCTCAAGGAGCTCGCCGGCGAGGCAGACGCTCAGCGCGACACCCTCGTACAGTCCCTGCAGGCTGGCAACTCTGACTACGACGTCATGGCACTCGACGTCGTCTGGACCGCAGAGTTCGCCGCAAACCAGTGGCTCGCTCCGCTGACCGGCGATCTGGAGGTTGACACCTCCGATCTACTCGAGTCCACCGTTGAGTCCGCTACCTACAACGACACCCTCTACGCTCTGCCTCAGAACACCAACGGCCAGCTCCTCTTCCGCAACACCGACTTGGCTGACAAAGCACCAGAGAAGTTCGACGACATCAAGACTGCTTGCGAGGCGCTCAAGGAGGACACCTCCTGCCTGACCACACAGCTCAAGCAGTACGAAGGCCTGACCGTAAATACCGCAGGCTTCATGGAGGGCTGGGGCGGCTCCGTTCTGGCTGACGACGGCACTCCTTCCGTAGACTCGGCTGAGTCCAAGGCTGGTCTGCAGGCGCTTGTCGATGCTTACAAGGACGGCGTCATCTCCAAGGATTCCACCGCCGCTACCGAGGAGGAGACCAACCTGGCCTTCACCGAGGGCAAGACCGCTTTCGCCATCAACTGGCCGTACATGTACACCAACGCTGAGGATGAAGGTGTGAAGTTCGAGGTCCAGCCGCTGGTAGGCAAGGACGGCGTTGGCGTTTCCACCCTGGGTGGCTACAACAACGGCATCAACATCAACTCCGAGAAGAAGGCCACCGCGCTGGACTTCATGAAGTTCATCATCAACGAGGAGAACCAGAAGTCCTTCGCTGAGGCTTCCTTCCCGCCGGTTCTGGCTTCCGTCTACGACGATGCTGCCCTCATCGAGCAGTTCCCGTACCTGCCGGCTCTCAAGGAGTCCCTGGAAAACGCCGCACCGCGTCCGGTCTCCCCGTTCTACACCGCAATCTCCAAGGCTGTTCAGGACAACGCTTACGCAGCGCTGACCGCTGGCAAGTCCGTGGATGACGCAACCAAGGACATGAAGGCTGCTATCGAGGCTGCTTCCCAGGGCTAAAAGACCAGTCCCTTTTAACTAGGTTCTCTTTTAGATAGAGAGCTGAGAATGCGGGGCGTGAGTGAGCTTGTGTGCTCACACACGCCCCGCATTGTCTTTGATGTCCGGCACACCCGTTAAACTCTTAGCCAACCTGATCACTTACTGCAGAAAGGCGTCCCAGCGTGGCAGTAACAACTCCCACAGCCATGAAGCGCAAGCAGAACCTCAATGCCGCGGGCCTTATCGCACCGGCACTGATTGTGCTAGCCGTTGTTATCGGCTACCCCATCCTGCGTGCTGTCTGGCTTTCTTTCCAGGGAAATCGCCACTTGAACCCCAAAACGGGCATTTTCGAGGAAGGCGGCTTCGCCGGCCTTGAGAACTACCTGTACTGGATCAATAACCGTTGTGTTTCTGGCACCGGGCAGATCTCGCAGTGCCCTCCTGGCGTTATCGCCACGGACTTCTGGCCGGCGCTAAAGATTACGCTGTTCTTCACCGTGGTCACCGTGTTGTTGGAGACCATCCTCGGTATGTTCATGGCCATCATCATGAATGGTGAGTACAAGGGCCGCGGCCTTGTCCGCGCAGCAGTGCTGGTGCCGTGGGCTATTCCTACGGCTGTGACGGCTAAGTTGTGGCAGTTCATGTTCGCGCCAGATGGCATCGTGAACTCCCTGCTGGGAACCCATATTTCTTGGACCACGGACCCGTTCTACGCCCGTCTTGCCGTCATCATCGCGGACGTGTGGAAGACCGCCCCATTCATGGCCCTGCTCATCTTGGCTGGCCTGCAAATGATTCCGCGGGACGTGTATGACGCCGCGCGTGTCGACGGCGCGAGCCGCATCCAGACCTTCTTCAAGATCACGTTGCCACTGGTGCGCCCCGCCCTCATGGTGGCTATCTTGTTCCGTACCCTCGACGCACTGCGCATGTACGACCTTCCGGTCATCATGATCTCGGCGTCGTCTAACGCGCCCACTGCCACCATCTCCCAGCTGGTGGTTGAGGATATGCGCCAAGGCAACTTCAATTCTGCCTCGGCACTATCGACTCTCATCTTCTTGCTCATCTTCCTCGTTGCCTTCATCCTGGTTCGCTTCCTGGGAGCTGATGTCTCCGGCAATGAGCGGCGCTCGAATAGGAAGGCGGTCCAGTAATGAAAAAGTTCGGATACTACGCCGGCATCATCTTCATCATGTTCTGGGGCTTGGCTCCCTTCTACTGGATGGTCGTAACGGCACTGCGGCACAAGGACCACACCTTCGACACCACCCCGTGGCCGACCCACGTCACCATGGAAAACTTCCAGGACGCACTGGCCACTGACAAGGGCAACAACTTCTTGGCGGCACTCGGCAACTCGCTGGCCATCTCGTTGGCCACCACCGCCATCGCCGTAGCAGTGGGTGTCTTCACCGCCTACGCGCTGGCCCGCTACAACTTCCCTGGCAAGGGAATCGTCACCGGCATCATCCTGGCGGCTTCGATGTTCCCTGCCATCGCATTGGTCACCCCGCTGTTCCAGATGTTCGGCAACCTGGACTGGATCGGCACCTACCGCGCCATGATCATCCCGAACATCTCCTTTGCACTGCCGTTGACGGTCTACACGCTACTGAGCTTCTTCCGTCAGCTTCCATGGGAACTGGAGGAAGCCGCTCGCGTCGACGGCGCCTCGCGCGGCCAGGCCTTCCGTCTCGTACTGTTGCCGCTCGCTGCCCCGGCGCTGTTTACCACCGCCATCATCGCATTCATCACCACGTGGAATGAGTTCATGTTGGCTCGTCAGCTCTCCAACGACTCCACTGAACCAGTAACCGTGGCCATCGCACGCTTCTCCGGCCCCTCGGCCTTCGAGTACCCGTACGCCGCCACCATGGCAGCGGGTGCACTCGTGACCATTCCGCTCATCATCATGGTTCTCATCTTCCAACACCGCATCGTGGCCGGCCTGACCGCCGGAGGTGTCAAGGCCTAATGCTGAAGCACCTGGGAGTTATCGCAGCGGCTGCAAGCATGGCATTGGCCGGCACTGCGTGCACACCATCTCAAGAGGAGAAAAGCACCGCAGTGGAACGAAGCGAAGCCGTCGGCGCACCCGCCCCCGTCATCTTGAGACCCGCGGAGCTTTCGGGGCAGACCATCGATCTAAAGCTCGGCGAAAACCTCGTCATCGCCGAATCCAACGGGCTCACCGCAGAAGTCAGCAATCCTGAGGTCGCCGAATTTACCCCCGCCCGTACCGACGGTGCCACGGAGTTCAACGCCGGGTTTGCCGCTCTCAAGAAGGGCGTGACCAGCGTGAAGCTCTCGGACGGAACCGCTTTTAACCTCAAAATCAGCTAATGCGCCACGCACTTTTGTGGGACACTGCCCTAGGATTCGTCGGCTTTTTCGCCTTTCTCGCCATCGCGCAAGCAATTCTCAATCTCTTCCAACCCGAGCCCGCCATCTGGCCGGGGATTCTCGCCGCTGTGCTCTGCGGTATTGAATACCTCCTGTGGCGCGCCAAAAGAAAGGACCTCAGATGAGTTGGTACCAGAACGCCATCTTCTACCAAGCCCTCGTTGGCTCTTTCAAAGACTCCGGCGCCACCGGGAATCCCGCGGCAGCCGGTGGCAAGGGCGTGGGCACGCTCCAAGGCGTCATCGAAAAGCTTGACTATCTAAAGTGGCTCGGCGTCGATTGTCTCTGGCTTTCGCCTTTCTATGCCTCCCCGCTCAAAGATGACGGCTACGACATCGCGGACTACTACTCCATCCATCCCGATTACGGCACCATGGAGGACTTCGAGCAGCTCATCTCTGAGGTCCACAGCCGCGGCATGCGGCTCATGACTGACCTCGCGCTCAACCACACTTCCTCCGAGCACGAGTGGTTCCAGGCCTCCCGCCGCGATCCCGAAGGCCCATACGGTGACTACTACGTGTGGGGCGACGATCCAGACCGCTATCCCGAAATCCGCATCATCTTCACCGACGTGGAAGATTCTACGTGGGCCTGGGATGAGGTGCGCCAGCAGTACTACTTCCACCGCTTCTACTCGCACCAGCCGGATCTCAACTACGACAACCCCGCGGTGCACGAGGAAGTCTTCAACATCGTGCGCTTCTGGATGGACAAGGGCCTGGACGGCTTCCGCTTGGACGCAATCCCATACCTCTACGAGCGCGACGGAGCGGGCGGCGAATCGCTGCCCGAAACCCTCGAGTTCATTGAGAAGCTGCGCACTTTCGTTGACGAGAACTATCCCGAGGCTGTCATGATCGCCGAGGCCAACCAGCCTCCGGCGGAGACCATGGAGTTCTTCGGCAAGGGCAACCGCGTGCACATGGTGTTCAACTTCCCGCTGATGCCGCGTTTGTACGAGGCGCTTGCGCTTGGCGACGCCACCCCCATTTACAACATCATGGAGGAGATACCGGAGCTGCCCGAGGGCTGCCAGTGGGGCACCTTCCTGCGCAACCATGACGAGCTCACGCTGGAAATGGTGAACGAGTCGCGTCGCGAGTTGATGTACCACCATTACCTGCCGGATGACGAGATGCGCGCGCACGTGGGCATCGCTAGGCGCTTGGCTCCGTTGCTGGGAAATGACCGCAGCAAGATTGAGCTGTTTTACTCCCTGTTGCTGACCATGCCGGGCTCGCCTTTCCTCTACTACGGGGATGAGATTGGCATGGGCGATTCGCCTGCCCTGCCAGACCGCGACGCAGTGCGCACCCCTATGCAATGGGAACCTGGCGACGGCGCCGGGTTCACCACTGCCCCGCACCCGCGGCGCCCCATCGTGGGCGGCACGAAGGTTAACGTGGCGGAGCAAAAGGATGACCCAACCTCCTTGCTCAACACCGTTCGCGAACTCATTGCACAGCGCAAGGCTTTCCCGGAGTTGGCCACCGCGCCCTTCGAGGCTGTCGAGACCGGCGAGGCCGGCATTCTTGCGTTCCAGCGTGGCAGCTTGTTGTGCCTGCACAACTTCACTGAGGAATCCGTGGATCTGGGTCCGGTCGAGTTAGGCCCATACGGCTACGCGTGGTTGCCTATTGAGGCTTAACCAGAGTCCTAATTAGGAAAGGTCAGTTGGGGTGGAGTCCTCGCTCCACCCCTTTGGTTAACGGCAGGTTAACGCGAGGCGTATACCGCGGAAATCTTCACTAAAGGTAATTGGGTTAATGAATTAGTTAGCGCACATAAAACACAAAACCCCAGTTCACGACTAAACCCCAAGATTAGGAAGAGAATTGCAAGGGGTCTACGCTAGACCCTTGGTAGCTCGATTTGTGGTTGCGACACTGCTTAATTTTCAAAGCAAAGTCTTAACCCGTCTCAAATCCCTCAACAGAATCTTGAAAGGGGTCGCGACTGTGACAGCGACACTGATCATCTTGGCAATCGTGGTCGTCACTGCCCTCGCCTTTGACTTCACCAACGGTTTCCACGACACCGCCAACGCAATGGCAACCTCCATCGCCACCGGTGCGCTGAAGCCCTTCACCGCAGTTGCAATCTCCGCAGCTCTCAACCTCATCGGCGCATTCCTTTCGGTCCACGTGGCCGCAACCGTGGCCAAGGGTATCGTGAACCTCGACTCCTACGACCTCTCCGTAGGCGCCGACGGCGAAGCCCTCCTCATGGTCGTTTTCACCGGCCTCATCGGCGGCATCTTCTGGAACCTGTTCACCTGGCTTTTGGGCATGCCGTCCTCTTCCTCCCACGCACTGTTCGGCGGCCTCATCGGTGCCGCTTTCGCAGCGCTGGGAACCGGCGGCGTCGCTTGGTCCTCCATCGCCGGCAAGATCATCATCCCGGCTATCGCCTCGCCTTTCATCGCAGCCATGGTTTCCGCCTGCGGTACCGCCTTGGTCTACTGGGTCACCAACACCATTCCGGAGCGCGTAAAGAACGGACACTTCCGCCACGGCCAGATTGTCACCGCCTGCCTGGTTTCCCTGGCACACGGCGCTGGCGACGCCCAGAAGACCATGGGTGTCATCTTCCTCGCCCTCGTTGCAGCCGGTGAGGCAACCTCCGACCAGCGCATCCCGACCTGGGTCATCGTTGCTTGTGCTGTGGCCATCGCAGCCGGCACCTTGTCCGGCGGCTGGCGCGTCATCCGTACCCTGGGCAAGGGCCTCGTTGAGATTGAGTCCCCACAGGGCATGGCAGCTGAGGCTTCCTCCGCAGCCATCATCCTCACCTCCGCCGCTGGCGGTATGGCACTGTCCACCACCCACGTTTCCACCGGTTCCATCCTCGGTACCGGCCTGGGCAAGAAGGGCGCTCAGGTTCGCTGGGGCGTCGCAATGCGCATGGTTGCTGCATGGCTCATCACCCTCCCCTGTGCCGCGGCGGTTGGCTTCGTCACCTGGTGGATTGCCCACCTCGTTAGTGGTGCTACCAACACTCTCACCGGCGCTATCGTCGACGCCATCATCCTGCTGGCCATGGTCGCCGTCATCCTGATGCGTGCTCGCCGCAACCCGGTTGACGCTTCCAATGTCAACGACGATTGGGGCGCTGACGCAGAGACCGTCGACTCCTCCTTGCAAGCACACGAGAAGGTCGCCGCAGGTGTCACCACTGGCAACGCACCAGGTGCTGCCACTGCCGCACACGGCGTGATCAACGATGCCTCCAGCGCCGCTCACACCACCACTATTGAAGGAAAGTAGGACAACGCCATGACCGCCATGGAAATTCTCGTCGCTATTTCTCGCGTCGCTGGTTTGGCACTCGCCTTCGGCGCTGGTATCCCGCTCCTTTTCGCTCTGGGCATGCGTTGCATGACCGGTGACCCGATTCGCAACAGCGAGGGCGTTATCGTAGGCGATACCGAAGCTTCCGCTCAGATGAAGGTCTTGGGATGGACCGTGTACGCCGTACTGGGCGTCATCATCCTGGTTGCCATCTCCTGGATTGCCAAGGATTCCATCAACCACTACTTCGGATTGGAGCTGTTCCCCGGCTTGTCCAGCAAGCACTAGGGCCTGCTTCACTCCACGCCTTAAGTTAACAAAAAGTTAACAAACGCGTAACTCCAGGTTGATTACTTAGCGGACCGAGCGTACCATGTCAGAAACATCAGCTCGGCCACCATTTTCTATACCAACCGTAAGCGGCCGTTGATTCATTGCATGGACTGAAAGAAGGTGAGCATCAATGAATACTATTAACGGACTGATTTCCTCGTTCACTACAACATTCAAGAGTGCCACCGGCACAGGCCTTGACGCATTGGATGCAACCCCAATGGAAGCGCTCGTCACCGAGGAGCTCGTTGACCGCGGAACCACCCCGGCAACAACCGGCAATATCGTTGCCGCATTCAATGCGGTAAATAACCGCTCCCCTCGCGAGGAGGAGCTGTACGAAGTTGAGCTATTCCTGATGGATTTCGGCCTCGCAGCCTAAGACAGCACCCCCTTTCCATTGAGCGTTAACGTGCCCTACTCCCCACGGGAGAAAGGGCACGTTTCTTTTTGTAGTGCCCTAAAGAATTTGAGACCACCCCAGGCAAACGCCCCGCCCAGCAAAGGGTTAAAATGCCAAATACGAGAGTTTCCTCATATTCTGCAAGCCTCTCACCTGCACAAACTAGTTTTGTGAGGGAAATCACCGGCGCGTCAGGGTGTAAAACTCAAGCAAAATTGCCTAAACTCCCCAAACATGACTATTTCCTCACATTTGTCGGATCTTGATTCTATGAACGCGACCACCACGGCCGGCAAGATTGCTGAGCTAAAGCGCCGGCGCGAGCAAGCTGCTGCGCCCATGGGCGAAAAAGCCCACCAGAAAGTCCGCGATCAGGGCCGCCTCACCGCACGCGACCGCCTGGACTACCTCCTCGACGAAGGCTCCTTCGTCGAAACTGACATGCTCGCAGTACACCGCACCACCGACTTCGGTATGGCCGCCAAGAAGCCCGTGACCGACGGAATCGTCACCGGCTGGGGAACCATCGACGGCCGCGAGGTTTGCATCTTCTCCCAAGACGGCACTGTCTTCGGTGGTGCCCTCGGTGAGGTCTACGGCGAGAAGATGATCAAGATCATGGAGCTGGCCATCACCACCGGGCGCCCGCTCATCGGCCTCTACGAGGGCGCAGGCGCCCGCATCCAAGACGGTGCCGTGTCCCTGGACTGGATCGCCAAGACCTTCTACCAAAACATCAAGGCCTCCGGCGTGGTCCCACAGATCTCCGTCATCATGGGCGCCTGCGCAGGCGGCAACGCCTATTCTCCGGCGCTCACCGACTTCGTGGTCATGGTGGACAAGAAGTCCAAGATGTTCGTTACCGGACCCGACGTCATCAAGACCGTCACCGGCGAGGAAATCACCCAAGAAGAGCTCGGTGGCGCGTCCGTCCACATGCTCGCGGCCGGCAACTCGCACTACACCGCATCCTCCGACGAAGAGGCCCTCGACTGGGTCCACGACCTCGTGGGATACCTCCCGTCAAACAACCGTCAGCGCGCTCCTTTTGAGCCTTTCGAAGAGCTCGGCGAGGAAACCGCTGACGACCTCATGCTCGACGAGATCATCCCTGACTCCCCTACCCAGCCTTATGATGTAAAGGATGTCATCGCAGCGCTCACCGATGACGGCGAGTACCTCGAGATCCAGGCTGAGCGCGCCGAGAACGTGGTCATCGCATTCGGACGCATCGAAGGCCAAACGGTTGGCTTCGTGGCTAACCAGCCACAGGTCTACGCAGGCTGCCTCGACATCGACTCTTCTGAGAAGGCCGCACGCTTCGTGCGCACTTGCGACGCGTTCAACATTCCGATCGTCATGCTTGTCGACGTCCCAGGCTTCCTGCCGGGCGCTTCCCAGGAGCACAACGGCATTCTGCGTCGCGGCGCCAAGCTGCTCTACGCCTACGGTGAGGCCACTGTCCCGAAGATTACGGTGACCATGCGCAAGGCCTACGGCGGCGCCTACTGCGTCATGGGCTCCAAGGGCTTGGGTGCAGACGTCAACCTCGCGTGGCCAACCGCCCAGATTGCCGTCATGGGCGCAGCCGGCGCCGTGGGCTTTATCTACCGCAAGGAGCTCAAGCAGGCCCACGAGAAGGGCCTGGACGTGCAGGAATTGGCAAAGTCCTTCGAGCGCGAGTACGAGGACCACATGCTCAACCCATATAAGGCTGCTGAGCGCGGGCTTATCGACGCCGTGATTCTCCCCTCCGAGACCCGCAGCGCCATCACCAAGAACTTGCGCCTCTACGCCGACAAGAATGTGGCACGCCCTGCACGCAAGCACGGCAACATCCCGCTCTAAGAAGACGGGTTGTAGAATTAGTCCCTATGACTGATCTGAAAACCACTGCTGGCAAGATCGAGGATCTCAACAACCGCCTCAGCGAGTCGCGCATCCCCATGGGCGCCGAGACCCTCGAGGCAATCCATGCCGCAGGAAACTTGAGCGCACGCGAGCGCATCGAGAAGCTGCTCGACGAGGGTTCTTTCGTCGAGACCGATGCCCTCGCCCGCCACCGCTCCACCGACTTCGGCCGTGAGCACGATCGTCCGTACACCGACGGCGTCGTCACCGGCTATGGCACCGTCGACGGCCGCAAGGTTTGCATCTTCAGCCAGGACCCCACTGTATTCGACGGCACCCTCGGCGAGGCGTACGCAGAAAAGCTCACCAAGGTCTACGACCTTGCACTCAAGACCGGTGTCCCAATCATCGGCCTGTATGACTCCACCGGTCCGCGCGTCCAAGAAGGCATCGTCACTCTGGCTGGCTACGCCCGCATCATGGCACGCGTAACCCAGGCCTCCGGCCTCATTCCGCAGATCGGTGTCGTTGTAGGTAACACCGAGGGCATCGCTGCTTTTGCGCCGACGCTTTCCGACGTCCTCATCATCACCCAGGGAGCTACCCTCCACCAGGCAGCGCCGCACATCGCTGGCGCGGAAGCAGAGACCTTCGGCGGCGCCGCCGTGCACGCTGCAGCTGGCACCGCTCACCTCGTCGCGCAGTCCGACGCCGAGGCCGTAGCCCTTGCCCGCGACGTGCTCGCATTCCTGCCGGCCAACAACCGTGCCGAAGCCCCACGCGTTGCCGCTGAGATTAGCTCTGGCTCCATTGCGGACAACGTCAGCGACCGCGACCACAAGCTCGACACCATCATCCCGGATACCGCTGCCGAGGCCTACGACATGCACGACGTCATTAACACCGTCGTTGACGAAGACACCTTCTTCGAGCTCGCGGCCGACGCCGCCGAAAACATCATCACCGGCTTTGCATACATCGAAGGCCGCCCAGTCGGCATCGTGGCTAACCAGCCGCTAGCCCTAGCAGGTGCACTGGATTCAGCAGGTTCCGAAAAGGCTGCCCGCTTCATCCGCGCCTGCGATGCCTTCAATACCCCGGTCATCGAGTTCGTCGATTCCCCTGGCTTCGTCCCTACTCCGGAAGAAGAGAAGTCCGGCCTGTTGCGCCGCGCTTCGAAGCTTTCCTTCGCTTACGCAGAGGCAACCGTGGGCAAGCTGACCGTTATCACCCGCAAGGCAATCGGCCCGGCTTATGTATTCATGGGTTCCAAGGACTTAGGCGCAGACTTGGCCTACGCATGGCCTACCGCTGAAATCGCCGTCACCCAGGCATCCCAGGCTGCGCTGGCCATCTATGGCGAGGAAGCTACCCCGGAGCAGGAAACAGAGCTCGCCGAGCAGATCCTGCACCCCTATGCCGCTGCCGAGCGCGGTTTGGTTGATAATGTCATCGAACCCTCCGCAACCCGCGGCTACCTCGTCGAAGGCCTGCGACTTCTGGAACGCAAGATCGTCGCCCAGGCCCCGAAGAAGCACGGTAACATCACCCTCTAAAAGGAGAATCCATGACCGCACCAACATTTCGTGTACTCAAGGGCAACCCCTCCGACGATGAGGTTGCCGCACTTACCGCAGTCCTAGCGCAGCTCAGTGCTGATGCCCGCGCAAAGCAGGCCGGTTCTGACGCCGGCGAGCGCAACCTGTGGGGCCGCCTCGACGAGCGTTTCGACGCATACGGCGCACAGGACGTCTTCAACCCGTCCGCCTTCCGCAACGTGCGTTACTACTAAAGGCTGCTTGAAGGATGCGAATCGTCCTCGCTTCTCAATCCCCGTCCCGCGCTTCCATTCTGCGTGGGGCCGGGGTTGAGCCCGTTTTGGCGCCCGCGCACGTGGATGAGGATGCTATCGAGACGTCGCTAAGCGGCGCAGCTCCTGCCGATATCGTCGCAGCATTGGCCACCGCAAAAGCGGAAAAGATCGCGCCCGAGTACCCGCAGGACGTCGTCATCGGGGGCGATTCCATGCTGCTTCTCGACGGCGTACTCCAAGGCAAGCCACACACTGTCGACGCCACGATTGAACGCTGGCGCGCCCAGGCTGGCCGCCGTGCAGAGCTGCTCACCGGACACTGCATCATCCAGGGCGACAAGCGCCACGTTGAAACCTCGCGCACCAGCGTCTTTTTCGCCGCGGCAAACGAGCGCGACATCGCCGCCTATGCCGCGACTGGTGAACCTTTGGAATGCGCCGGCGCCTTCACCTTGGAGGCAATCGGCGGTTGGTTCATTGACCGTATCGAGGGCGATCCTTCCTCGGTCATCGGGCTATCGCTGCCGGTGGTCCGCCGTGCCTTGTACTCCTTTGACCTCTGCGTCTCAGACTTCTGGGCCCAGCCTTAAGACGTGGCCGCTGCCATTGTCCGGCGGGCGCGGTAGTCTAGCGGGCATGGAAATGAAAGACATGCTCGCACCCGCCCCCATCAAGCTGCCTGCTGATCCCGGCGCTGATTCCACCGCTGACCTGCAGGCTGGCATTGTAGAATACCCCAACTCCCCGCTGCTGTGGGCTTTGCTCGCCGAGCAGGAGCTCACGCGCTTGCGCGAGGATGAGGCCATGCCTACTGCCTACATCACCGCTTATGCCTATGCCCGCACGGGCTACCACCGCAGCCTTGACCGCCTGCGCGGCAACGGCTGGAAGGGCTGGGGTCCGGTTCCTTTCGAGCACGAGCCGAACCAGGGCGTCCTGCGCGCCATTGCTGCCCTCGCGCACGCGGCGCAGGCCATTGGTGAGGAGGACGAGTACGACCGTCTCCGCCAGATGCTTTCCGACGCCGACCCAGACTCCGTCGCCCGTCTCCTTGACTAAAGTAACTTTCTAGCAGCCGGCGGGCGCGGATTCCCAGCCGCGCCGAATGAGCTCCTCGAGCACCTTAAGGTCTACGTCTTCTGGCTTGTTAATGTACAGACAGGACTTGCTCACGGTGTGCTTAACGAGTCGTTCCAGCAGATCCTCATCGTGCGGTAGCCCATAAAGAGAAATCTTGGCCCCTGCCATATCCTCGGAGTTTTTGCCTGTGTGTCCGCGAGTGAAGGTCGCGCTGCGGTCCTCCGGGGCTGGTGCTCCGTGAAGGTCCATCCCCTGCTCCTGCAACGCCGCATTCAGGCGCTCGAGCCCGCGCTTGCCGACGCCGGCTATCGATTCAAAGTCAGTCATGGGAGCCTCGGTTTTCCAATTCGGTAACCACCGTTATCCCAAGCAGGATATACAAACTTGGCTGCCAAGCACGCCCAAACAGCAAACCCCGGTTCGTTCCTATTCAGGAAGAACCGGGGGAAGGTGGAAAACCAACGAACTCTGGTGTTCGTTACTCAAAAGAGCCTTACTTGTCCGCCTCAGCGTTTTCAACGAGCTTCTTGGTGTTCTCAGTGGTCTGGATGTTTGCCACGAAGAACTCCAGAACGAGGCGAACCTGGATAAGGTAAAGGACCAAGCCCAGGGTGCCGAAAATGAGGTGTCCGAAGATCATCATCACTGCCATGCCGCCACCGAAGGAGCTGCCGGACAACGAGCCAGCGAGGCCGCCGAGGGAGCCGCCCATGACTGCGAAGAGCAAGCCACCGAGCCACCACAGGACACCGACTATCATCGCGATGATGTAGATGACGGAAGCGAACTTCACGGTGATGAAGCTGGAGAACTTGAAGTCGAATAGGGACTTGAAGAAGCTATCCTTCTGCGGCTGTGCCTGCTGCAGGCCCTGTGGGTACGGGCCAAAGCCCTGCTGTGCTGGCTGGTTGAAGCCGCCGTGGTTCTGCTGTGGATAGCCGCCAAAAGCCTGCTGGCCTGGCTGACCTGGCTGCGGCTGCCCCTGCTGCGGGAATCCGCCAAAGCCCTGCTGTGGCTGCTGGCTCTGGAACTGCTGGTTAAAGCCGCCCTGTTTGAAGTTGCCTGCAGGCGGGACCGACTGGCCGAAGTCATTGTTACCGAAGTCGTTGCTGCCAAAGTCCGAACCGCGGAAGTCCGAAGCACCAAAGTCCGAATCAGAAGCATGGTTAGCCACGGAATTTTCTCCAAAGTTTACGGTCTCTTCGCCTTCTGCGTGGTGCACGCCGGAAGCTTCGGAAGAATCGAAAGAGCTAGCTGCTCCGAAGGAAGAACCACCAAAATCAGACTGCCCTAAGTCGGAGCTACCAAAGTCAGAATTGCCGAAGGAGGAGGAACCAAATGAGTCCTCGGCGGCATGCTGCGGGTTCTGCTCGGAGTTCTTTTCTCCGTACTGGTCTGGATTGGCCATAAGCGAGATTTTCCTTTCGATTACTTAACTGCGTCTTAAATCACGCACACTTGAAAATACAACAGATAAAACCAATCGGCAGCCCAATGGGGACCACTCCCCTTGTTATGAGTACAAAAATAACCCCGTACCCTCCCTGTTGGAGACTACGGAGTTATTGAAGATAAAGCTGATTTATGGCTATACCTTAAGCGTGCTTTGCTTCGACGCGCTTGATTGCCTCAGCTGCAACCTTCTCCTGGATGCCCATGTCGAGCTCAGAGGTGAAGCCAACGCAGGAGCAGTTAATCTCGCCGAGAACATAGGTGTCCTCGCCATTCTCGCCGTCGGCAAGCATGAAGTCAGCAGTCCAGATAAGCGGAATGTTGTCGCCGCCGAGCTTCTCAGCGATGACAGGGCGAACCTCTGCGAACATGTCAACCAAGCTCTGCCAAGCCTCTGGCTTGTCGTAGGTGTACTTCGCACCGGAGAACAAGGTAGCGGAGAAGTTATCGCCGCCTTCAGCTGGCTTCTTGTGGACCACGAATACTGGATCCGGACCAACGAGAAGAATGCGGATCTCGCCCTCAACGATGCGCGGCATGAAGCGCATATCGACGAGCATGCCGTTGTCACCGATAATGTACTGGTCGCAGAAGTCCATGAACTCGCCGAGCTCGCGAACCTCGGTGTGGTTGTCCACAGCCTCGGTGCACTTGAGCTTGGTGTCCAGCGGAAGCACGGTGCCCGGAGTTACTTCAAGGGACTTGTCCTCAATCTGGACGCGCCAGATGCCCTCACCGGTCGAGCCGCGGTTCTGCTTAAGAACGCGCTCACCGTAGGAGATGGAGGTCGGGAAGGTGTTGTGGAAAGACTCAACGTCGTAATAAGCCGCGGTGTCAGCCGGGACTAGTTCAGTGTCGTTGAGCTTGACCAGCGCATCCTTTGCGCCATATGCCATCATCTCGTAAGGAGTGGACATGCCTACCAGGCCAGCCTCAGAGAGCTTGGTCAACAGGTCGAAATAGCCCTTCTCGCCACCCGGGATGTTGCCTGGGTTCACGCGGGAGATGTAAGCGTCAAAGTTCTCAGAGACGTACTCGAAGATGCGCTCGGACCACTCTGGGCGGAAGAACACGACCTCGGAGTGCCAGCCGGCTTCCTTGATGGAGTCGACGATAGGCATGGTGTCCTTGCGGTGACCGTTGAGCTGCTTGTCAGATCCGCCCTCGACCTCGAAGACGACGATTGCCTTATGCACAGCAATTCCCTTTCGTTTGGGGTTTGTGGGTATTGGTCCGGCACACAGGGCCACTACTGCTCTGGCCCGCCATATTTAACGAGAATTAGAGAGTGAATATGCAGCGTTCTGCACCGCACCACGTTTTAAAAATATCGCAGTCTTTGCCCCTGCGCTCGCTTGCTAACCCCGCCTTAACCCCGGTCATTTTCGCCGCTCAGAAATCGTTTTAGGGCTTGACCTGCACACTTGTTATAACCAGCAGTTTCAACTTATGCACAGTAGACCAAAAATGTATCCAACAACACAGTAGGGACGCTGGGTGACCAATCTAGAGGTTTTCGCGTTAAAGTTGATTTGACTAAACATGCCTAACCAAAATCCCCTTCATAGAAAGGTAGGCGAACCATGGCCGAGTTCGATCCCAATCCTCCGTTCCAAGAGTATGCACACCCAGAGCGTCTCGTATCTGCACCCTGGCTATCGGCCCGCCTAGGCATTAAAGGCCTACGCGTAATCGAGGTTGACGAGGACTCCCTCCTCTACGACATCGGCCACGTACCCACCGCCTCCCGCATCAACTTCCAGACGGAGCTACTGGACCCCGTTACCCGCGACATCGTCAGCGCGGAAGGCTTCGCGCAGCTCATGCGCGACAAAGGAATCAAGCGTGATGACACTGTGGTTATCTACGGCGACAAAGCCAACTGGTGGGCCGCCTACGCCCTGTGGGTATTTGAGCTTTACGGCCACCCGGACGTCCGTCTCCTCGACGGTGGCCGAGATGCTTGGGTTACCGAAGAGCGCGACACCTCTTTTATGGTTCCCGACTTCCCAGAGTCTGATTACCCAGAGGTAGAGCGCAACGACGAGACTTACCGCATCTTTGTGGACCAAGTTCGCGGCACGACCGCAAAACTCGTAGACACCCGCACGCCGGAGGAGTTCTTTGGCGAGGCCACCCACGAGTCCCCCAACGGCGACTCCGCATACGGCACCACCATGCGCCACGGCCACATCCCAGGCGCCGTGAACCTAGAGTGGGACCGCGCGGTCTACCCCAACGGCTGCTTCCGCGCGCTTTCCGAGCTCAACGTAAACTACGGCGAGCTGGAACCCGCTTCCGAGACCGTCCTCTACTCCCACGTCGGCGCACAGGCTGCGCACACCTGGTTTGTCTTGACCTTCCTCCTTGGGTTCAAGGACGCCAAGGTCTACGACGGCTCCTGGGCCGAATGGGGCAACATGATCCGCATGCCTATCGAAGGTTAATCAATAGCGAGAAGCATCATACTTAAGCACTCAACACGCCGCATTTTCCCGCATCGACGCTGGTGCGGGAATATTTTTGGAAACAAAACCGGAACCTGACGGTTTTCTCATGTTTTTGTGTGCAAGAATAGTGGACAGTCCAATTCGAGTTTTATCAGGAGGGTTCCTGCCGTGGCAGTTGAAACCAAGAAGATCACCAAGCTGCTAGTTGCTAACCGCGGTGAGATTGCAGTCCGCGTGATCCGCGCCGCGCGCGACGCTGGCATCGCCTCCGTCGCTGTGTATGCAGAGCCAGACGCCGACGCGCCTTTCGTAGCTTTGGCAGACGAGGCTTTCGCCCTCGGCGGCCAAAATTCCGCCGAGTCCTACCTTGTCTTTGACAAGATTCTCGACGCCGCAGCAAAATCCGGCGCCAACGCCATTCACCCGGGCTACGGCTTCTTGTCTGAGAACGCCGACTTCGCCCAGGCTGTCATCGACGCAGGCCTCATCTGGATCGGCCCTTCCCCACAGTCCATCCGCGACTTGGGCGACAAGGTCACTGCCCGCCACATCGCCGAGCGCGCCGACGCCCCAATGGCGCCAGGCACCCCAGACCCGGTCAAGGATGCCGCCGAGGTTGAGGCCTTCGCCGACGAGCATGGCCTGCCCATCGCTATCAAGGCTGCCTTCGGCGGCGGCGGACGCGGTATGAAGGTTGCCTACAACCGCGACGAGGTCGCAGAGCTCTTCGACTCCGCTACCCGTGAGGCCACCGCAGCATTCGGCCGCGGCGAATG
Organism: Corynebacterium sp. HMSC05D08; assembly: GCF_001807215.1. NCBI lineage: Bacteria > Bacillati > Actinomycetota > Actinomycetes > Mycobacteriales > Corynebacteriaceae > Corynebacterium > Corynebacterium sp. HMSC05D08. Next base: position 70,230 of record NZ_KV788294.1, read on the forward strand.
CTTCGTCGAGCGCTACCTCGACAAGGCTCGCCACGTTGAGGCCCAGGTCCTAGCTGACCAGCACGGCAACGTCGTCGTCGTGGGCACCCGCGACTGCTCCCTGCAGCGCCGCTTCCAGAAGTTAGTGGAGGAAGCACCAGCGCCGTTCCTCACCGACGAGCAGCGCGCTTCCATCCACGAGTCCGCTAAGCGCATTTGCCGCGAGGCAGGCTACTACGGCGCAGGTACCGTCGAGTACCTCGTTGGCTCCGACGGTCTCATCTCCTTCCTTGAGGTCAATACCCGTCTGCAGGTCGAGCACCCGGTTTCCGAGGAGACCACCGGCCTCGACCTCGTGCGCGAGCAGTTCAACATCGCAGAGGGTGGCAAGCTTTCCTTCACCGAGGACCCAACCCCGCGCGGCCACGCATTCGAGTTCCGCATCAACGGCGAGGACGCTGCGGCTGGCTTCATGCCGGCACCGGGCAACGTCGTCAAGTATGCAGAGCCAGCAGGCCCAGGCGTGCGTGTGGATTCCGGCGTGCGTGAAGGCTCCGTCATCGGTGGCCAGTTCGACTCCATGCTGGCCAAGCTCATCGTCTGGGGTCAAGACCGCGAGACCGCGCTGCAGCGCGCACGCCGCGCCCTGTCGGAGTACACCGTCGAGGGCCTTCCGACCGTCATTCCTTTCCACCAGGCCATCGTGAGCGACCCTGCGTTTACCGCTGAGAACGGGTCCTTCGATGTCTACACCAAGTGGATTGAAGAAGAGTGGGTGGGCGAGCTGCCTGCGTACGTCGACCCAGATGCTCCGGCTGAGGACGATGCAGACCCAGCCCAGAAGTTCGTGGTTGAGGTCGCTGGCCGCCGCATTGAGATTGCGCTGCCGTCCAACCTCATCTTCGGTGGCGGTTCTCCGCGCAAGAAGTCCAAGAAGCGTCGCGGTGGCGGCGCCAAGGCCGCTGCGTCTGGCGACGCCGTCGTGGCACCAATGCAGGGCACCGTCATCAAGGTCAACGTCGAGGAGGGCCAGGAGGTCGCAGAAGGCGACGTCGTGCTCATCCTCGAGGCCATGAAGATGGAAAACCCAGTCAAGGCCCACAAGTCCGGCACCGTGACCGGCCTCGCTGTGGAGCAGGGCGCCCAGATCAACAAGGGCACCCCATTGCTGGAGATCAAATAGCTCACTAGAGTCGGTGGAATGACTGCCAACGACTCTGCTTATGGGGTCCGGCTGGCCAAGGAGCCAGACCGGACCTACCTGTCCCGTCTGCTCTTCCTCGCTGATGTTTTGGGTGACGAAGAGGCTGCCGTCCCTGACTTCCACACGGCAGACGTGGGCCTGTACATCGACGAATGGTCGCCGCTTGTCGACGGCGGCTGCATCGCCGTTTCCAGTCATAACGTACCGATGGGCGGTGCGTGGCTGCGCTACTACACCGGTGCGCGCAAAGGTGCGGCGTACCTGGGTAACCCGGAAGCAGAGCCTTTCGACGAATCCCAGTGGGCAACCCGTTTTGACCCAGAGGAAATCCCCGAGCTATTCATCGCGGTGGAATACCGCTACCGTGGCTTAGGCGTAGGCCGCCGCCTGCTGCGCAACATTTGCGACCTCGCTGCGGCCCAAGAGGCCCCCGCGATTGCACTGTGGGTCGACCCCAAGAACCCTGGCGCCCGCAAGCTCTACGAATCCGAAGGCTTCGAAGACATCACCGTCCCCGGTAATTCGGAGGCGCCCACCATGGTCAAGTACTTCGCCCACTAGGTTGCAACCGCGCAGAATAGAGCGCCCTTCCCGCCGACGCTTCAAAGGTCAGCGGGAGGGGCGCTCTTCTGTTGACAGCTTATAGCCGATTAGTTAATGACCACGATGAGGTCGCCACCTTCGACCTTGGTGGCCTGGCCGATGGCTACGCGCTCGACCTTGCCGTCCTTGGTTGCGGAGATGGAGGCTTCCATCTTCATGGCCTCGATGACGGCGACTTGGTCGCCGGCCTTGACCTCGTCGCCAGCCTTCACGGTGGCGTTGACCACGCCCGCGAACGGCGCGGCCACGTGGCCGTCGTTGGACGGGTCGGCCTTCTCCACGGTGGCCACGGAGGACTCCACGTTGTTGTCGCGGACCTTCATCGGGCGAATCTGGCCATTGACGTTGAGCACAACGTTGCGCATGCCCTTCTCATCCGGCTCGCCGAGGGCGTCGAGACGAAGCGTGATCGTCTTGAGATCCGCACGGTCGTTAGAGCCCTCCGGGAAGTAGTGGACGATGTAGTCGTTGCCCTCTTCCAAGCCGTAGAGGAAGACGGTGTCCGTGAGCGCCTCAGTGTTGCCAAAGGTGCGGCGGAACTCATTGAACTCCTCGAACTGCTTCGGGAAGAGCAGTCGGTTCAGGGACGCACGGCGCTCGTCAGAGTTGTCGGAGACCAGGTGAGCTTTCTCCTCTTCCGGTACTGGCTTGACGGAGACGTCGCCAGGCGCGCGGCCCTCAAGGACCTTGTCGCGCAGCGGTGGCCAGCCACCCGGAGGGTTACCGAGCTCACCGCGGAGGAACGCGATGACGGAATCCGGGATGTCGTACTTGGTGGGGTTGGCTTCAAAGTCGGCTGGGTCCACGCCCGCACCCACGAGGTGCAGAGCCAAGTCACCAACAACCTTGGAGGACGGGGTCACCTTGGTCGGACGGCCCAGCATCTCATTGACGGCGGCATAGGTGTCCTCGATGACCTCGAAACGGTCCTCCAAGCCAAGCGCGGTAGCCTGCGCCCGCAGGTTAGACAGCTGGCCGCCCGGAATCTCGTGGCGGTAGACACGGCCGGTCGGGCCAGGAATGCCCTTCTCAAACGGACGATAGAGCTGGCGGACAGCCTCCCAGTAAGGCTCGAGATCGGAGACGGCCTGCAGTTCGATGCCGGTGTCGCGCGAAGAGTTGGAGAACGCCGCGATGATGGCGGACAGCGAAGGCTGCGAGGTGGTGCCAGCCAGCGGTGCGGAAGCACCGTCGACGACGTCCGCGCCAGAGAGCGCCGCAGCGTAGTAGGTAGCCAGCTGGCCGCCCGCGGTGTCGTGAGTGTGGACGTGGACCGGCAGGTCGAATTCCTTGCGCAGCGCCATGACCAGCTTGGAAGCGGACTCCGGACGCAGCAGGCCAGCCATATCCTTAATGGCCAGCACGTGTGCACCGGTGTTCACGATTTCCTCAGCCAGCTTCAGGTAGTAGTCCAGCGTGTAGAGCTTCTCCCCCGGCGAGCACATGTCGCCCGAGTAGGCCATGGCAACCTCGGCCACGGTGGTGTTGGTCTCCAGGACGGCGTCGATAGCCGGGCGCATCTGGGTGACGTCGTTCAGCGCGTCAAAGATGCGGAAGACATCCACGCCGGACTTGGCGGCCTCCTGCACGAAGCTGGTGCACACATCGTTGGAGTACGGCGAATAGCCCACGGTGTTGCGGCCACGCAGCAGCATCTGGATGTTCTGGTTCGGCATTGCCTCACGCAGCAGATCCAGGCGGACCCACGGGTCCTCCTTGAGGAAGCGCATGGCGACGTCGTACGTTGCGCCGCCCCACGCCTCGACGGAGAAGAGCTCCGGGGTCATGCGCGCGACAGCCTCAGCAGCGGTGACCAAGTCGGTACCGCGCACGCGGGTGGCCAGCAGGGACTGGTGGGCGTCACGGAAGGTGGTATCGGTGACGGCCAGGGCATCCTGCTTGCGGATCTTTTCTGCCCACTTCTTCGGGCCCAGCTCCAGCAAGTCGTCGCGGGAACCGCGCGGCAACTCGGAGTTAAAGTCCAAATCCGGCAGCTTATCGAAGGGGCGCAGGATGGTCGGACGCTCGCCGTTCGGCTTATTAACGGTCACGTCAGCGATGTAGTCGATGATGCGGCCGGACTCGTCCACGGCCGGCGGAGCTTTGAGCAGATCCGGGTGCTCCGGAATGAAGCTGGTGTCCACGCGGGTGTTGACGAAGTCCGGCTCGCGCAGCAGAGCACGCAGGAAGCCGATGTTGGTGGCCACGCCGGCCACGGTGAACTCATTGAGCGCTCGCTGCGCACGTGCCACGGCTTGTTCAAAGTTGACACCGCGGCAGGTCATCTTCACCAGCAGGGAGTCAAAGTTCGGCGAGATCTCCGCGCCGACGGCCGTTGCGCCGTCGAGACGCACGCCCGCGCCGCCCGGCGAGCGGTACTGGGTCAGCGTGCCGGTATCCGGGCGGAAGCCGTTGGAGGGATCCTCGGTGGTAATACGGCACTGCAGCGCTGCGCCGGTGATGTGGATATCCTCCTGCTTCAGGCCCAGCTCCTCCAGGGAGAGGCCCGCGGCAATCTGCATCTGGGACTTCACGATGTCCACCCCCGTGACCTCCTCGGTCACGGTGTGCTCAACCTGCACACGCGGATTCATCTCGATGAAGACGTGGTTGCCCTTCTCATCGACGAGGAACTCGACGGTACCGGCGCCTTCATAGTTAATGTGCTCACAGAACTTTACGGCGTCCGCACAGATGCGGTCACGCAGCTCCGGGTCCAGGGTCGGCGCCGGGGCGATCTCGACGACCTTCTGGTGGCGACGCTGCACGGAGCAGTCGCGCTCGTACAGGTGCATGACGTTGCCCTGGGAGTCAGCCAGAATCTGCACCTCAATGTGCTGCGGGCGAATCACCGCGGTCTCAAGGTAGACGTGGCCGTCACCGAAGGCGGCCTCCGCCTCGCGGGATGCCTCCGCACACTTGGTCTTCAGTTCTGCTTCGTTCTCAATGAAGCGCATACCGCGGCCGCCACCGCCGGCAACTGCCTTTACGAAGACGGGGAACTCGAAGTCCTTGGAGTATTCCGCCAGCTCGTCGACGTCCGTCGAGGGCTTCGAGTCCTTCAGAGTCGGCAGCCCTGCTTCCTCAGCTGCAGCCACAGCGGCAGCCTTGTCGCCGGTCAGGTCGAGGGTCTCAGCCGTGGGGCCGATGAACTTGATGCCGTTGTCACGGCAGGCTCGGGCCAGATCCGCACGCTCAGAGAGGAAGCCATAGCCTGGGTAAATGGCATCCGCACCGGACTTCTTGGCGGCGCGAATCACCTCATTGATGTCCAAGTAAGCCTTGACCGGCTGGCCTTCGGTACCAATGCGCACTGCCTCATTAGCGAACGCGCGGTGGAAGGAGTTGCGGTCTTCCTTGGGGTAAATGGCGACCGTCTTGGCACCAACCTCAAAGGCCGCGCGGAAAGCACGCACGGCAATCTCACCGCGGTTGGCCACCAAGATCTTGGAGAAGGGCTTGTGGGCGGTATCAGACACTAGGAGTGGTCCTTTCAGATAGGAACAATACGAAGACAAGGATAGTGTCCGAGGCGACAACGCGGGCGAAATTCGACATATAGCTCAACAGAAATTGTTCAGTTTCTCACTAAACTCACCATGCATACCTCTAAACACCCCAACCCATATCGTTTCAGAATCAAAGCGGGCGGAACCTACCCCTCTGCCGCAAAGATATAAACCTCGTGACATACATTCTTCAGGGTTGCTATTCTTCGATAAAGTTAACAAACCAACTTCGTCTTTCACTTCTGAAGGATTCATAATGAAGACGGATACCAGCTTTAAGCTGAGGTCTCGCCACCAGCCATTCTGTTCCCGCTCAAGCCTCGGTCAACGACCTTGACGCGAGCCTCTCTGCTGCAAAGAGCTCATGAATTCAGTCACCATTTCTAACGTCCACAAGTATTTAGGCGAAGGCGCCCAGCGCACGCATGTTCTCAAAGGCACAAGCCTAGAGGTTGATGAAGGTGAGTTTCTCGGAATTTCAGGAAAGAGCGGCTCCGGCAAAACCACTCTCCTGCGCGCGGTTGCAGGTCTTCTACCTATCGATGAAGGCTCAATCTCGGTCTTCGATACCTGTGTATCCACCGCTGCTCCCAAGGAACTACTCGCCTTGCGCCGCAACACAATCGGTTTCGTCCATCAAGACGACTTATTAATGAATGAACTCACCGCGCTCGAAAATGTCATGCTTGTGCTTGCCGCAGCGGGTGTCGATGAAACGGCGGCACACAACAAGGCTTCCGAGGCATTAGCCCAGGTAGGACTAGCAGAACTTGCTCAACGATTTCCCGCAGAGATGTCGCGCGGCCAGTGTCAAAGAGTCGGAATCGCCCGAGCACTGTCTGGGAACCGGCGAATTCTCTTGGCTGATGAGCCGTCTGCTGCGCTCGATTCCGAGAACTCCCATGGCATTTTTCGACTCTTCAAAAAGCTCGCATCAACTGGCACAACCGTGATAGCAACCAGCCACGATCCCATCATGCTCGACTATTGCAGCACGGCCTACACGCTGATCGACGGCCAGATCGGGAAAGCAGCCCCGCATGCTCAATGAACTGATTACGAAAGTCGTGCATTCTTCGAAACGGTACCGCTTCGGCGCAGCGGCAATCGCAGTGTGCTTAGGATTATTCGCATTTGCTGTCTCGGCCGATCTCTTCATGACGTTGTCCCCGCAGCAGAAGGCGCAGTCAGAATTGGGAAACAACGCCGTGCGCGTGGACGTGCCTGTGTACACGCGGGCGGGCGTGGTTGAGCAGACGCTGCCACAACTTGATTCCCCAGAGCGGGGATTTACTGCCCAGCTCGAGACTTACGATCTCTATGTCGATAGCGATCCTTCAAATTCCCTTGTCTACAAGGAGTCTCACTGGGAAGATCAAGCTCCCGATTTTGGGTTGGCATTGGTTCAGGGCCATTGGCCTAGCGCTCCTGGCGAGGTAGTAGTCACCGAGGACGTGAACCTTAGTCTTGGAGAGAACACAACTGCATTCAACGGCACGCTACCTCTCCGTATCGTTGGCGTTGCATCGAATTCCTTCCACAAGCATGAAGAAGCTGTGTACGGCGCGTCGGGAACGTGGAACACCATCGACGCTGACGCTTATTCCATGACCTCCGCTTCGGTCCGGCCAATTGTTTTCGGTTCCGAAGGAAAGACTCCTGCAGCCCTCACCGAGTTCATTAGGAGTCAGATCGGGGATGCAGACCTCGTCGATCGTGCAGCGCTTGACGACGCCTTCTCGGCATCGCTTCTCACCCGAGAAAGCTTGCTCGCAACGCCGCCTTCAGGATTCGCCGATAGCTATTCCTTCTTCTTCGGCCTGTTCGCCGTTGTCATCCCATGCGCTTTGATCTTCTTCCTGTGGCGGATTACCTACCAGGTACTTCGCCCGTTGAGCCAGCGGTTTTTCGAGCTAGGAATCTCGCCCTTCCTATTGTGGAAGTCCAGCGCATTCATCCTGCTTCGTTCAGCCTTGATGTACTCCGTCGCAGGACTCGTATTGGGTGCAGGTCTGGCACAATGTGCGCGCCCTTTCATTTCTGGACTTGGAGGTTTGCCTGATCCTGGAGTCCTGATTCCATGGAAATGGTTAGTGCTTCTTCTCGCTAGCTCGCTAGCAGCACTCCTGATTGGTGCTATTGCCACCGCGCCGTCGGCTCAACCTCATCCGTTCTGGAAGGACTTCCCGACACCGACCCCATCGGCATCATTCTTACGCTGGGGTGCAGTCGTTATTGTCCTTGTCGCTGTCCTCTTCACGTTCGCTGCAGCACTGCTGGGGCCCGACGTATTCGAAACATGGGCGCCAGCGCCAACCGTGGCGATGTGCATCGTCTTTTCTCTTCTTCTCGCACGCTGTCCGCGAACCAGCCGGCCCTACACTCCAGCAGGCGTGGCCCTGAGATTTGCCGAAAAACACCGTCAACTCATTGGTACGGGTCTGGTGTTGTTGGTCCTGTGCATGGGAACCGCGGTGTTCAGTAGTTCGATGTCAGCCAGTTTTACAGCCAGTGAGAACGACAGCTTGACGTCAACAATCGCCCCAAACCAGGCACACGTTTTAAAGAAGACAGATGATGGCCTAGCTACAAACGCTGATTCCGTTCAGCACGTCGCCACTGCGTTGGGTGTGCCCGCCCCAGTTCGTATTTCTTATGTCCAAGCCACGCTGGAAATGCCCACGGAGATGTCGGGGACTTTTGGTGTACTGGGCGTCGAATCCGTTCATGACGTAGAACGGCTCTTAGACCGAGAGCTTACTGCCTCGGAAAAAGATGTCCTTGCGACCGGAGCATTGGTCCGCGATAACAGATTCATCGACCATGACCATGCTTCAATCAGCACGAGCAGAAATCCCAGTCCCACAACCCTTCCAGCGGTGAGTATCGACTTCGGACCTCACTGGGAGAAGCTGGCTGGAGGAATTATCCTCGAATCCACGGCGCAGAAACTAGATGCACCGGCAGGTAGGACACAATGGGTCTTTACGGGTCTCCAGGAAGACCAAGAAAAGCGCTTTCTTGATAGCGCTGCGCAAGCCCGTATCCCCCACGAGCTCGTACTACTGCCGCTGGTTCAAACCTCTTCGACACCGCGGGCGTTCTACATCAGTTTGGCAGCCGCGCTGCTCAGCGCGTTAGCCGTAACCTTTGTTTTCTCGCGGCAACTTGCTCGCGCTACCGAAGCAATCGAGACCACCTTCAAAGTACTTGGCCTCGATTCTTCCTGGCACCTAAGAATCGTTGTACTCACGACGGCCACACTGGCATGTACTGCGATCATTACTGGCTGTATTGCTGGAATCCTCCCGCTTGCCGGAATGGTCTACGCAATGGGAGATGGCCTCACCTTTGCTATCGATTGGAAGGCACTTCTTATTGCTGCAGGCGCAATAGCACTAGGCGCTGCAAGTGGCGTTGGCATGTCATGCCTTCGCTACGTGCAGCGCCCGTCGTCAAGCACAGCGGCTCATTAGATCTGCTTCGGCGGAACGGAGCGCTGCTCCTTGCCGTTGTAGGCAGACAGCGGGCGGATCAGGGAGTTGTTCTCGTTTTGCTCCACGATGTGGGCGGTCCAACCGGTGATGCGGGCCATCACGAAGATCGGGGTGAAGAACTCAATGTCGAAGCCCAGGATGTGGTACGCGGGGCCAGCCGGGAAGTCCAGGTTCGGCTGGATCTTGATGGAGGTGTTCTCATACATGGTCTTGGACATGTTCTCGTACATTGCAACCCACTGCTCCTGGCCATGGTCCTTAGCCAGCTCGCGGAATGCTGCCTCCATGGTCGGCACGCGGGAGTCACCGTTCTTGTAGACGCGGTGACCAAAGCCCATCACCAGTTCCTTGTTCTTGAGCTTATTGAGGGTCCACTCCTCTGCCTTGGCTGGGTCGCCAACCTCTAAGAAGTTGTGCATGACGGCCTCGTTTGCGCCACCGTGCAGCGGGCCCTTCAAAGCACCGATTGCGGCGGTCACTGCGGAGTAGGTGTCCGACATGGTCGAGGTGACCACGCGAGCCGCGAAGGTCGACGCATTGAAGGAATGCTCAGCGTAGAGGATGAGGGACTTGTCGAATGCCTCAATATCGGAGCGGGAGTTAGCCGGCGAGCCTTCCTCGTCGCCGAAGACCATCCACAGGAAGTTCTCGGCAAAGCCCTTCTTGCGGTCTGGCTCGATGTAGCCCTCGCCACGGCGGCGTCGGATGTCGAGCGCAATGATGGTCGGAATCTTGGCCATCAGCTCGAGAGCGGTGCGGCGGATGTGCTCGGAGTCCTTGGTGTACTCTTCCGGGTCCTGCGAACCGATGAAGGAGATGGCGGTACGCAGCACGTCCATCGGGTGGCAGGACTTAGGCATCGAGGTAATCAGGTCGATGAGGTGGCGGTCGATGTGACGCAGCGCCTTCTCACGAGCGGAGAAACGGACCAGTTCACCCTGGTTCGGCAGCTCGCCGTTCCACAGCAGGTAGGCCACTTCCTCGAAGGAGCAGTAGCGGGCCAGCTCCTGGACTGGGTATCCGCGGTAGGTCAGGGAGTTGGTCTCTGGGACCACCTTGGAGACTGCGGTTTCATCAACGACGACGCCGTAAAGGCCCTTGCGGATTTCTGGGGTGTTCTCGGACATGATGTTCTCCTTTTACTTGGAAAGATTGTTCTTTGCTTGGGCGGCGCTTGACGACGCCGCGGAGCGGGCGAGCCTTGCTCGCCCGGACCAGGTGTTTACTCGAAGGTGGCCTTGTAAGCGTCCTTGGAGTAGGTGAAAACGGCCTGGTCGAAGGCGTTGTACTCGTTGTAGCGAACCAACTCGTAGAGGCGAGAGCGGTGCTGCATGCGCTCAAGCCAGTCGGTCTGGATGCCGGTCTCCTGCAAGTCCCGCAGGAAATCCTCGGTCGCGCCCATAGCCACGCGGAGGGTGGACACCGGCCAGATGACCGCGTTGTAGCCCAGGTCCTCTAGCTGCTGGGCAGACAGCAGCTCGGTCTTGCCGAACTCAGTCATGTTCGCCAGCAGCGGGGTGTCCACAGCAGCGCGGAACTTCTCGAAGTCAGCCGGCGAGTAGAGAGCCTCTGTGAAAATGAGGTCCGCACCTGCATCGGCGTAGGCCTTGGCACGCTCGATGGCGTCATCGATGCCGTGGATGCCAGCAGCGTCGGTACGGGCACAGATGATGAAGTTCTCATCGCGGCGCTCGTTGACCGCAGCGGAGATGCGGCGCACCATCAGGTCGGTGGGCACGACCTCCTTACCGTCGAGGTGACCACAACGCTTCGGGTTGACCTGGTCCTCAAGGTGGCAGCCAGCCAGGCCGGCATCCTCGAGGGCGGCCACGGTGCGGGCGGCGGACATGGGCTCACCGAAACCTGTGTCGGCGTCGACAAGCACCGGCAAATCCGTGGCGCGGGCGATGTGCCCGGCGCGCTGGGCCACCTCGGTGAGCGTGGTCAGGCCAATGTCCGGCAGGCCCAGGTCGTTGGCCAGCACGGCACCGGACACGTAGACGCCGTTGAAGCCGCCAAGGTCTTGAATCAGGCGCGCGGTCAGCGGGTTGAATGCGCCCGGCAGCTTGGTGATTCCGGGGCCCTCGAGGGCGGCACGGAACTCCTCGCGCTTTTGTGCGTTGGTCTTGATGGAACCGAATAGTCCAGCCATTTAGAACAGTCCTTCCGGGGTCTTAGGTGCGGAAGCGAGTGCTTCCGGAGTGACAACGACGTTGAGCTCGCTCAGGTCGGTCAAGTTTTCCAGGTTCTGTACCGCTGCGAGGAAGCGCTCCTGCTCCTCCTCGGAGACGATGCCGGTGGCCAGGGTCTTGAACTTGTTGATGTACTCAGCGCGGCCGAATGGGCGGGCGCCAAGCGGGTGGGCGTCGGCAACAGCTGCCTCATCCTCGATGACGGTGCCGTCGGTGAATGTGATGACTGCCTTGCCACCGAATGCCTTCTCGGTGAGGTCGAGGGAGTGGTAGCGGCGGGTCCACTCTGGGTCCTCCACTGTGGAGATCTTGTGCCACAGCTCCACGGTCTCTGGGCGCTGTGCGCGCTCCGGAGCGTAGGAGTCAACGTGGTGCCAGGTGCCGTCCTCGAGGGCCACCGCGAAGATATACATGATGGAGTGGTCCAGGGTCTCGCGGGAGGCAGTTGGGTCCATCTTCTGTGGGTCATTAGCGCCGGTGCCGATAACGTAGTGGGTGTGGTGCGAGGTGTGCAGCACGATGGACTCGATGTCCTTGGTGGACTTGCCCGCATCGGCGATGGTCTGCTTCATGCGGCGTGCCAAGTCGATTGGTGCCTGTGCCTGGTACTCCGCGGAGTGCTCCTTGGTGTAGGTGTCCAGGATGGCGCGCTTTTCCTCTCCGTCGGCAGGAAGCGGCACGGTGTAGGTGCGCTCTGGGGAGTGGAGCATCCATGCAATGAAGCCGTCCTCGCCTTCCCAGATAGGAGCCGGTGCACCCTCACCGCGCATGGCGCGGTCGACGGCCTCGATGCCCATCTTGCCCGCGAATGCCGGCGCGTAGGCCTTCCAGGAGGAAATCAGGCCCTTGCGGGACTGACGGGTAGCGGTGGTGGTGTGCAGAGCCTGGCCGATTGCCTGGTAGATGGTCTCGACCGGCAGGTCGAGCATGGTGCCGATACCTGCTGCAACGGATGGGCCGAGGTGGGCCACGTGGTCAATCTTCCACTCGTGGAGGCAGATGGCCTTAACGAGGTTGACCTGGATTTCGTAGCCGGTCGCGATGCCGCGCAGGAGGGTCTTGCCATCGAGGCCCTTGTGCTGTGCCACGGCAATCATCGGCGGGATATTGTCGCCTGGGTGGGAGTACTCGGCTGCGAGGAAGGTGTCGTGGTAGTCGAGCTCGCGTACCGCGGTGCCGTTGGCCAGCGCAGCCCACTCAGCGGAGTAGTCGCCCTCGATGCCGAAAATCTTGGCGCCCTTGCCGGTGCGTGCGGCGTCGGCCGCGTGTGGGTGGCCCTCTGCGATGACGCGTGCGGAGGTCACTGGGCGGCGGGCCACGGAAGCCACTGCGACGGAGGCGTTGTCGATGATGCGGTTGATGATCATCTCCTTGGTCTCCTCCGGTACCTCAACTGGGTCGGCGGCGACCTTGGCGATCTTGTAGGCCAGGTGCTCTTCGATAGGGAAATTCTCGGCGGACTTGTGAGTGCGGACTTCGTGGTTGATCACAGGTGCTCCTTTGGGACATTTCAACGTGAGGTGCCTTGACTTCAACGTGAGGTTTCTCGCCTCACGGTGCTGCGTTTGCAAAATCACATTAATTTCCAGAACGTGTCGAGCGCCACATGTGTAAAATGTGTAAATCTGTTGTAGCTATCTTTCCGTTTTGCAAAACATGTGGAAACAGCTGCTCAAGAGCAATAAAGAGGTTGACTGGACAATGAGCAAGCACTACGCGGGGGCACGAATCCACGCGCTTCGCAAGCAACAAGGACTCACTCAAGTGGCCATGGCCAAGCAGCTGCAGCTGTCCACGAGCTACCTCAACCAGCTGGAAAATGATCAGCGCCCGCTCACCGTCACCGTCCTCATGCAGCTGTCCCAACGCTTTGGGGTGGACCCCACGTACTTCTCCGCGGACAAGGACGTGCGCACCATCACCGAGTTGCGCAGGCTATTTCCCGACGCCGGCGAGGCCACGCTTTCCGATCTCGTCACGCGTTTCCCAGAGCTGATGCCGCGCTTCCTCGAGGCCGCAGCGGCCGCACCGCAGCAGCAGGAGGGCCCATTCGAGGCGGTGCGTGACTTCTTCTACGATGCACACAACTACATCCACGCACTCGACGTCGCTGCCGAGGATCTGGCGCTGCAGTTGGGCGATCGCGTCCTGCGGCGCGGGCGCCTGGCGGCGAAGTTGCAGGAGGAGTTGGGTGTGAGCGTGCGCTTTTCCAGCCCGGTCACCCGGCGTGAGTTTCGCCCACAGACGAGGGAGTTGCACCTGCGTGCGGGACTGACGGAGTCGCAACTCGTCTTTGAGATGGCTTTGCAGTATTGCCTGTTGGCACACACTGAGCTGTGCGAGAAGCTCGTGGCGGAGCTGCCGCTTGGCGACGCCCAGCGCATCGGTACCCTTGGTCTGGCTCAATATTTCGCCGCGGCCGTGACGATGCCCTATAGCCAGTTCCTGGAGACAGCCGAGGAAACCCGCTACGACATCGACATCATCGCCGGCACCTTCGGCACCGGTTTTGAGACCACCGCGCAGCGTCTATCCACCCTGCAGCGCCCCGGCAACAAGGGCGTCCCCTTCTCGTTCATCCGCACTGACCGCGCGGGCAATATCTCCAAGCGCCAGTCCTCCACCGCGTTCCACTTCGCCCGCGGTGGCGGCTCCTGCCCGCTGTGGATAGTCCACCGCGCTTTCGAAACCCCCAACCGCATCACCCGCCAGGTGGCCTCCATGCCGGATGACCACACCTATCTGTGGATTGCACGTTTCGTGCAAGGCCAAGCCAAGGCCTGGGGTACCCCGCGTAAGGAGTTTGTGGTGGGCCTCGGCTGCGACATCTCCCAAGCCGACCGCTTGGTGTACGCGGATGCTTTGACGCTCACGGCGTCGGCAGCCACGCCGATTGGCCCCGGATGTAGCGCCTGCCCGCGCGAAAACTGCGCCCAGCGCGCTTTCCCACTAGCCAGCCGCCCGGTAAAGCTCGAGCTCAACGCCACTCCAGAGAACGCTTACCAAACCAGATAGCGCGTACGTTCGAAACGCACGGAAGCCGTGTCCAGCGCCTTTGCGAAACTGCTTGTGTTCCCAAGGTTGCACCCCAGCATTTCTCTCGCTGGGGAGGCATCCTCCTCAACTGTTTCTTTCTGGAGGTTTTCCATGACCAACTCAAACAATCCATACGCAAACCCTCTGCAGCAGCCCGGTCAACAACCCAGCCAACAACCTGGCCAACAACCAGGTTTCCCCGCCGCTGACGGTACCTACGGCGCAGGTGCTGTACCGCCACAGGAACCGAAGAAAAAGAAGAAGGGCGGCTGCTTCAAGTGGGGCGCTGGCGCCTTGGCCGTGCTCGTCATCATTGGTGTCGCTACCGGCGCTGGCGGCGACAAGGAAGACACCGCGGCAGACAATCCGACCAGCGTTGTCCCCGAAAGCAACGTTGCACAAGATTCCGATACCTCGGGTGACCTCGCCAAGCTTTCCGACGCCCTAGCAAACATGAGCGGCGACGAGGGCGACCCCAACGCTCCCGTAGAGCACCGCAACGCACTGCGCAAGGCCAACCAGTACATCAAGACCATGAACTTCTCCCAGGCCAAGCTCTACGATCAGTTGACCAGTGAGTACGGCGAGAAGTTCCCGGCCGATGCTGCGCAGTACGCCATCGATAACGTCGAGGCGGACTGGAACGCCGAGGCCCTAGGTTCCGCGAAGAACTACATCAAGACCATGGCATTTTCTAAGGCCAAGCTCTACGACCAGCTCACCAGTGACTACGGCGAGAAGTTCACTGCGGAGCAGGCGCAGTACGCTGTAGACAACGTCGAAGCCGACTGGAACGCCGAGGCCGCGGAGTCCGCGCGCAACTACCAGGACACCATGGGCATGTCCGGCGCCGCGCTGATTGACCAGCTCACCAGCGACTACGGCGAGAAGTTCACCTACGAAGAAGCCCAGCAGGCCGTAGACCAGCTGGGCATGTAGGAAGAACTTCTCGGTTCTACTCCAAGTCGTCGTGTGCCACGAGACGGCGTGCTGCCTCGGTGATGGTGCCCGACAGCGACGGGTAGACCGCGAAGGAATCAGCCAGCTGGTTTACGGTCAGCTGGTTGGTCACGGCAACGGCGACCGGCAGAATCAGCTCGGACGCGGTCGGCGCGACGATGACGCCGCCGATAACGCGGCCGGAGGTGGCGCGGCAGAACAGCTTCACGAAACCGTGGTTCAGGGAGCGCATCTTCGCGCGCGGGTTGGTGTTCAGCGGCATCGTGATGGTGCGCGCGGAAACCTCGCCAGCTTCAATCTCAGCCTGGGTAAAGCCCACGGCGGCGATCTCCGGGCGGGTGAACACCGCGGTGGCCACGGTCTTCAGGCGCAGCGGGGACACACCCTCACCGAGCGCGTGGTACATCGCGATGCGGCCCTGCATAGCCGCCACGGAAGCCAGCGGGAAGAGGTCAGAGCAGTCACCGGCTGCGTAGATGCCAGCAACGTTGGTGCGGGAGACGCGGTCGACCTTGATGTGGCCGGACTTCTGAGTAGCCACGCCCACGTACTCTAGGCCCAGGTCCTTGGTATTCGGGATGGAGCCGATGGACATGATGACGTGCGAGCCATGAATCTCGCGGCCGTCCTGCGTCTTGACCACAACATTGCCGTCCTCAGTGCGGGATACGGATTCCACGCGGCAATTCTTCTCCAGCTCCACACCGCGCTCAGCCAGCACGGTCTCGAGGACGTCGGCAGCATCGGCGTCGTCATGCGGCAGAATACGGTCGCGGGAAGCCACCATGGTTACCTTGACGCCCATCTCCGCGAAAGCGGACACGAACTCAGCACCGGTCACACCGGAACCGACCACGATGAGGTGCTCCGGCTCTTCCTTCAGGTCATAAACCTGCTGCCAGGTCAGAATGCGCTCGCCGTCCGGCTGCGCGCCCGGCAGGATACGCGGGGTGGCACCGGTTGCCACGAGCACGAGGTCTGCCTCGAGGGTTTCGGTGGAGCCATCGCTCTTGGCGACGTCGACCTTGTGCGCCGCGCCCTGCACACCATGCTGGTCCTCGCTGAAGCTCGCGCGGCCGTCGATAACGTTGACGCCGATCTTCTCCAAGCCCGCACGCACATCAGCAGACTGGTTTGCAGCCAGCGCCTGCACACGCTCGTTGAGCGCCTGCAGCTTCAGCTGCATAGAGCCGAGCTGCTCGTTGAGCCCCATGGCTTCAGCTCGACGGAAGTCGGTGCGCAGGTTTGCACCAGCAATGAAGGACTTGGAAGGAACGCAGTCCAACAGGACGGAGGAGCCACCGGGACCCTGCTCCTCTACCAGGGTAATGTCCGCTCCGTACTTGGCGCCGGCAGTCGCAGCTTCGTAGCCTGCTGGGCCGCCACCGATGATAACGATGCGCGGTGCATCCTCGATTACTGCGTCAAGCGCTTCCTTTGTCACTGTCTATTGCTCCTTTATAAAGTTTGTTAAGGACATGGGGTAAATCCTTTTGACAGTGTAGTAGTTGCGCCCCTATTCCTGCACGTTGGCGAATTGCTCCACTACGGAGCCGAAAAGCTTCACGCCTACACCGATGCAGCGCTCATCGACGTTGAGGTCCCCCATGTGCAGGTCATGCTGCTCGCCTTCGCCGGACCAGCAGCCCAAACGCGCCATGGAACCCGGAACATGCTCGAGGTACCACGAGAAGTCCTCGCCACCCGAGGACTGAGGTGCCTGCACCACGGCCTGCGGGTCGATGGCCTGTGCGGCGGAGGCCAACAATGCGGTAGAGACGTCGTCGTTAAGCACGGGCGGAACGCCGCGGTGATAAGTCAGCTCGTGTTCCACGCCCACCGGTGCCAGAACTTGGTCCACCAACTCGGAAAACAGGTTCTGCATGTCGCGCCAGATGGCGATGTCCGCGGTGCGCATCGTGCCGGTCAGCGTTCCGGACTCCGGCATCGCATTCGGCGCATAGCCCGAGTTGACTTGGCCAAAGACCAGTACGGTGCCCGTGCGCGGATCGACGCGGCGCGACAGCAACGCGGGCAACTCCGTGATGACCTTGCCCAACGCATAGACCACGTCGGCGGACAGGTGCGGACGCGAGGTGTGGCCCCCTGGCCCCTTGACCTCCAGCTCCACGACGTCCGTTGCCGAAGTAATAGCACCTGCACGCACACCGATGCGACCCACGCGCAGCTTCGGCTCTACGTGCACGGCAAAGATCGAGTTGACCCCCTCCAGCGCACCCCACTCGATAACGTCGGTGGCACCGCCTACCCAGACTTCCTCGGCAGGCTGGAAGATGATGCGCAGCCCCAACTCGAGGGAGTGTTCGCGCTGGTAGTCCGCCATTGCACAGGCAAGCCCCAAGGCGATGGTGGTGTGCACGTCGTGGCCGCAGGCATGCATGGTGCCGGGGTTCTCTGAGGTGTACTCCAATCCGGTGACCTCGGTGACCGGCAGTGCGTCAATGTCGGCGCGGAAAGCGAGGCGTCCCAGTTCCGTGTCCGGACCGATGTCCACCATGAGGCCTGTCTCGGGGAAGCGCTGCGGCTGCAGCCCGTACTCCTTGAGGGTGCGCGCGATGAAGTTGGTGGTCTCCACCTCGTTGTTGGAGGTCTCCGGGTGGCGATGGATATGACGGCGCCACGAGATAACCTCCGCGCGGTGGCTATCAAACCACGCGTTCACGAATGTCGAAATCATTGCGTACCTCCTGCACACCCACCCGCAGAACATGCGAAACCGGGGTCGTTGTCTTTCAGTGCAGTCTACAACTAGACAAAGCGGTACAGGTAGTCGCGCAGCTCATCGCTGTAATATACAGAGCGGTACGGAGCGCGGCATGTCATTTTGCTGACCTAATAGCCGCGTGGGAAACCGCGCGTGCGCGTGATCGATCCAGCACCATATCGGCCGCAGCGAAGCGACGGCGATCGATATAGGAGGCTGAGAAGGCGGCGACGTCGTCAAGCGCTGCAACGACCTCATCTCCGACCCCGCCCGGCAGCAACAATGAAGGCGGAACCTCCAGTGCATAAGCCAGCTTGAACAGCGTGGACAGCTGCGGATCGGCCCGCAGATTCAACGCTTTGTCAGTGCGCTCCAGATTGGAAATCTGACTGCGCGAGACCCCCGAGATCTCCGCGAGCGCCTTTTGCGACATGCCCCGCCGCTCGCGCGTCTCACGCAAGCGGGATGCGAAATCGTGGCCCAAGGCGGACCACCCACCAAAAGAAATGGACACGAGTCTTGACCCCCCCATTCAGACGTTCGTGGGGGCAAGCCTAGCGCACTTTAGAGGTCGATGTTGCGCGGTCCGTAGAGGCGATCGCCGGCGTCGCCCAAACCTGGGACGATGTAGGCGTCTTCGTTCAAGCTCGGGTCAATAACCGCGGTAACCAGGCGGACCGGCAGGCCGGAATTCGCCAGCGCACCCACGCCTTCCTGCGCGCAGACCATGCAGATTGCAGTAATGTCGGTGGCACCGCGATCGGCCAGCAGCTTCAAGGAGTGCAGGAGGGAGCCGCCGGTAGCGAGCATCGGGTCCACGACGAATACGGTGCGGCCGGTGAGATCCTCGGGCAGCGCCTCGAGATAAGGAACCGGCTGGTGGGTTTCCTCATTGCGGGCCATGCCGATAAAGCCCACCTGGGCATCCGGAATCATGGCTAGAGCTGGGTCGATCATGCCCAGGCCCGCACGGATGATGGGGACGATGATGGGCGGGTCCAGAAGGCGGGTGCCCTGTGCAGTATCGACAGGAGTGACGCAGTCGAAGTGCTCGACGGCGAGGTCACGGGCTGCTTCATAAACGAGCATGGTGCCCAGGTCCTTGAGGGCGGCGCGGAAGGCAGAGTTGTTGCTGCGAGCATCGCGCATGATGGTCAGGCGGGAGGCGGCAAGGGGGTGATCTACTACGTGGATGTCCATGGTTTCCTACTCTATCCCCTCCCCTGCCGGTTCTGGTATCTAAACGTTTCCCCCGCCCCTGCAATGGGCAATACTTTTCTCGTTGGTGAGGGAACCGCGGGCGCTTTTGCCCAGTCCAATAAGGCATGACAACTTTTAAGATTGATACTGAGTTCACCCGCCATCTTGCCCGCGAGCTTTATGACGCTGCCCAGGGCACCACTCCACCACTGCCCCAGATTCCAGAGGGAACGCTTTCCGCTTTTGGTTCCGCTTTGTGCGCAGCCTTGCGCAACGTCGGGGCGCGGACGGAGAGTCTGCGTACTGACATGGAAATGGTTGCTGACGCGTCTTTCGCCATGGCACAGGAGGCAGAATCTACTGATTCTGGCCTAGCGGCCGGATTGGGAGGTGTGCTCTCGTGATTGAGGCAGCGGTCAAACAGATTTCCCAGATGGCACCGCCCGCGCTCCCAGCGGTGGGCCTGCCGCAGTTGCCGGATCTGAGCACCATCGGCCCCTTGGCGGACATCGTACACGGCGATCCGAGCAAGCTTCTCGACGCCGCCGGTGTCCTCGCCGCTGATCGCCACACCATCGACGCCGCGGTGGCCAAGGCCCGCACGCTCATCCAGGCCACAGGCCAGGACCTCATCGGTATTGGATTGCAGCTGCTCACCCAAGCCGCACCCCTGGCGCTTGGGCTCTTGGTTCCAAACCCAGCAGTGCAGGCAGCTGCACGAGCACGCCTGCACGGTCTCATTACAGAACACTTGGCCAACGCTTTTGCCCGCGTCAAACAATTGCTGGCAGAACTGGTCGCTGTGGCGAGGCCGTTGCTACCCATCGCGCAGCGCGCCATCGAACCCACGGTAAAAGGACGCGCAGAAGGAACCGGGAACGAGCTTTCGCCTTCTAAGACTCCAGAGCCCCACGCAATTTCAGCGAAACACTCCACGGCCATCGGCGGCGATGAGTCCAGTGGGTCGGCACAGGGGCGGGCCGCGGTGGCCGCCGCGATGAGCAAGCTCGGTACTCCCTATGTATGGGGCGGCACGGGCAATGGCGGCTTCGATTGCTCTGGGCTTACCCAATGGGCGTGGCGCCAGGCCGGAGTGGAGATCCCGCGCACCGCCGAGTCCCAGACCGTAGGCAGGCAGGTCAGCGCCGACGAGCTACAGCCCGGTGACCTCGTGGTGTGGGATGGCCACGTGGCCATGTACAAGGGAGGCGGCGAAATGATCGAGGCTGGTAGCCCCGTGGAAACCAGCCCATTGCGCACCACCAACATGGGCATGGCATTCAAGGGGTTCTGGCGCCCCACCGGCTAGCACGCTCTTATGCGGATTTAATAAATGGGTAAGTTAGACTGTCTACCCATGAGCACCCGCGCAATCATTCCAGTCCAGCTCTCCTTGACCGAGGGCGATTTTTACACCCTGTGGGCACCAAAGTGGCGTCAGAATGGCTCCGAGTGGCAGGCATTCTTGGGCGACGAAGAATCCGTCCTCGCTTTCAACTCCGCAGCAGAAATGCTGTGCTTCTTAGAGTCCGGTAAGCACCACGACTTGGTCGACCACCCCAAGTGGGCCGATTTCCGCGCCCAAGGCGAGGATCGCATCACGCCAGCAAAAAAGGATCACTTCGACCTCGTCGGCATGCCTTCCCATCTGGCGGGCCGCCCGAGCCACGAGAACGTCACCGCTGTTGCCCGCAACCTGGGGATCGCCGAGGCGCTCGCCAACGTCGCCGGCGCGCAGCACACCGTAATCTTCTTCGCGTCTCACTCCATCCTGCGCAACGTCACCCGCGGCGCCAGCCACTACGCCGGGGACCAAGGCATGAGCGAGTGGTCCGGCGTGGGCCGCGTGGTCCTGGCGAACTGGAAGGGCGTCATTGAGGACCTCGACAAGCAGGTCAAGGTCGTCGACTCCTCCGAGTTCGATTCCGCGCAGGTCAAGGATGCCGAAGAGCGCATCGCCGCCGCCACCGCGGCTGCCGAAAAGGCCCGCAAGGAGGCCGAGGAAGAGCGCAAGGCTGCGTCCGCTGCCGCCGACCCTTATGACAACTCCCCGTGGGCCACTGCTGGCATCGACCCAGTAAAGATCACCGCGGACATGAAGTCCGTGTACACCCTGCGCACCTACCTCGATGGCAAGCCTGTCTTCTTGGGCAAGTGGGGCGAGATTTACACCTTCAACTCCCTGAAGACGCTCGTGCGCTGGATCATGGAAAATGACGACCACGATCTCGCCCGCGTTTCCACCTGGGAAGAGCTCGTCTCAGCAGCTAACGCCGGCGAGCTGAAGGCCAGCGTTCACCCAGACAACCAGTACACCTTCAACGGCATCGTGCGCGATATCGAGAAGGGCCCGGAGGCCGTCGATGCTGACCAGATGGGCCGCTGCTACGAGGTGTGTGCCGACGCCGCAGACTGGGCTGGCGACGACTCCATCAACTCCTACATGCTGGAAAACCCCCGCTTCCAGGACTACCTGGGCTATATGCTGGGCTCCACCGAGCACGCTGGCTACATCCCCTCCAAGCCTTATAACCACCACGCCGAGGCATGGAAGGGCCTGGAGGAGATGCTCATCAAGCGCTTCTCCCGCTTCTAAAGAGCCTCCAGGGTGCGGCGAAGGGCGGCGATGAGGTCGTCAACAAGTGCCCGCGAAGCCCGGGCTTTCGGCCGAATGTGGTCGAAGCCGTGGTACGCGCCCTCATAAACCTGAACGTCCACCGGCACGCCCGCTTCCTGCAGGGCGTCCGCGTGGGCTTTTGCTTCGTCATAGAACAAATCCAACGAGCCCACGCCGATCCACGTCGGCGGCAGCCCCCGCAAATCCGCACGGGTCGCCGGCGAAGCATATGGCGCAATCTCCTCCTCCAGATGGTCCGCGCCCAGGTACTTCGACCATGCGCCACGGTTGGAGTTCGGCGTCCAAATGAACTCTCCCCTGCCGGACTGTGCGCGCAGGGTGCGGTGGTCAATCATCGGGTACACGAGTCCCTGGAACACCACGGGGTGGCCCTCATCGAGTGCGCGCTGGACGACGCCCGCCGCCAGCCCACCGCCCGCACTGTCCCCGGCCACTGCGATGCGCTGCTTGTCGACGCCCACCTCTTCCGCATGCTCTTGCAGCCACCGCAGGGCGGCATAGCACTCGTCATGGTCGGCCGGGAAAGGTGCCGCGGTGGACTTGCGGTAGCTCGGAGCCAACACCACCGCCCCCAGCTCGTCCGCGATGCGAGAGTTCTGCGGATCGTAGAACCCCGGGCTACCGATGAGGTGGCCACCGCCGTGCGTCCACAGCAGCGCTGGCGCGCCCGGCTTTTGGTTGCGCGGGGCCAGCAGACGGGCGCTGAACTTCTGCCCTTCGAACTCGCCATGGATTACGCGGACGTCGACGTCGCGCTCCACGGCACGGATGTAGTCGTGGTTAGCAATGAGCTTGCTGATTGCCACGAATCCTCCGTCCGGAAGGAGATGCATGGGCAGGTACAGCGCAGGATGGCGCAGCTCCGGCGAAACCTCCTTCATGACTTTGTGGCGGTTCCACGCGTAATAGGCACACCCCGCTGCCAAACCGATGGCAAAGCCGATTCCGGTTCGCCAGGCACGCATTTAGTTCTCCTCTGCTTCCTCAGCCAGTGACTCCTCGGTATCCGGCCCGGCCATCTCTGGGTCAGAGAACTCCTCATAAGCCGGCAAGATGACGGTCTCGATCAGGTGCTGGCGCTCCTCCTCCGTGCTGAAGGAGTTCTCCAGTGCCTTCACAGTGAGGTCGAAGAACTCTTCGAGTCCGTAGCCAAAGTGCTCGTTCAGCGCCAAGAACACCACGTTGAGGTTGCCCTCGCTAGCGCTACCTGCTGTGACCGCGCAGGTAAAACCGAGCTGCTGCAGAAGGGGCAGCGGGTGATCGCTGATCTCCTCGAAGGACAAAGGCTCGAAGGTAGCAGCCAGGTGGCGGTCACGAATCCATGCGGAGACCGTGCCCGGCTGGATGCCATCGAGGTCGGCGGTGAAGTCGTCGGGAAGCTGCGTCGCGTGCGCCAAGCGGGTGGCACCTGCTTGCACCGCCGCGGCCACGGCCTCGAACTCGAGGTCTCGCACGTCCACAACGAAGGGCACAAAATTCACGCGCAGATCAGCCACTACGTGTGGCTCGGTCTCGCCCTCGAGCACAAAGCCCACGACCCTAGAGCCCTTGCGGGCGCTGGCTGCCTGTGGCGCGCTGGTGAGCAGGAGCCGGGCATCAATTCCCGGTACCTCCAGGCCCGCGATGGCTGCCTCGAGGGCAGTCTCTGCCCCAAAGTCGAAGGCCTGCGGGTCGAAGCGAATCTCGGCATACACCACGTTTGCAGAGGCCAACTCCTCCACCGCCTGGGTCATCGCTGCGGTCAGGGCAGCGCTATCTGCCGGTACCTGCTGCGGCGCAAAGACCGCGTCGAGCTCGACCTTGGGCAGCTGTGCCACCAGCTCCGGCACGGAATCTTTGTTTTCTGGGCTAATTAATGGTGCGTCATGCATAAGGAACATCCTAGGCACGGGCTTAAGATGTGTCATGTTATGAAAAACTTCATCGCTACTGCCCTCGCCTCGGCCTGCCTCGTTGCCAGCACCCCGCTTGCATTGGCTCAGGACACCGAGCCCACGCCGGGCGACGCCGCAGAAATGAGCGCGGAGGCAGAGTCTTCCTCCATCCGTAGGGAAGCGCCCAATACCGATAACTGCCCCCACGCACTCAGGCCCGCCGAACCGGTGTCCACCTCCGAGCGCCTCGCCCCCGGCCAGCCCACGCCGACGCCGCTGCCCGCCGTGGAGTCATCTGAAAGCTGCGGCGTCACCGCGCCCCATGGCTTTGAGGTCAACAAGGACGTCGTCGCCTCCGCGTGGATGGTCAGCGACATCGACACCGGCGAAATCATCGCGATGAAGGACCCCAACGGCCGCTACCGCCCAGCATCAATCATCAAGGCGTTGCTGGCGCTCGTGGTCATCGACGAGGTTCCGCTCGACAAGAAGGTCAAGGCCACCATGAAGGACGCCTCCATCGAAGGCTCCGCCGTGGGCATCGGCCCGGACGGCGAATACACCGTCGAGCAGCTCCTACAGGGCCTGCTCATGGCATCCGGCAACGACGCCGCACACGCCCTTGCGGGCCAGCTTGGCGGCGACGAGGAAGCGTCCAAGAAGGTCAACGCCCTCGCGAAGAAGCTCGGCACCCGCTCCACCCGCGCCGCCAGCTACTCTGGCCTCGACTCCGCAGGCATGTCCACGTCCGCGGAAGATATCTCCATCATTTACCGCGCTGCATTCCGCAACAAGACCTTTGCCCGCATCGTGGACACAGAACACGTCGAGTTCCCCGGCTGGGGCGAGCTGCCCGGTTACGAGCTGTGGAACGATAACGGCCTCTTCCTCAACGATCCAGACGGCATCGGCGGCAAGACCGGCTACACCGAGGACGCCCACCACACGTTCGTCGGCGCACTCGACCGCGGCGGCCGCCGCCTTCAGGCAGTCATCCTCGACACCACCGTCGAGCACGGCTTCCGCGCCTGGCAGCAGGCACAGATGCTGCTAGACGAAGCCTACAAGGTAAAGCCAGGCGAGGGAGTGGGCACGCTTTCCGACGCCGCCGCCCCCACTAGCAACACCTCTACCGCGACGAAGACAAAAGAGCCTGCACCGACGACGTCGCCAAGCGCATCTGCCCATAAAAAATCAGCCCTCGAGGGAATCGAAGGCTGGGCTGGCTGGGCCGTGGCCGCAATTGTGGCCCTGCTAGTTATCGTTAGCGCTGCTTTTTCACTACTTCGGCGTTAGCAAGCTTGTCATGCGCGCCAAGTAGGCCGTTTTCCTGCTTGATAGAGGTGGCGTAGAAGATAGCGGCGAAGAAGCTCACCACACTGCCCAGACCCGGAACGATGGTGATGGCGCGCCACCACTGACGCTTCAGCGACTGAACCCAGCTGAGTTTTTCGCCCGTGGTGGAATCGCGAACCTCGTAGCCCATAAGTTTCTTCACTGGGGTTCCGCCGAGAACCACCTCGAAGCCTACGCAATAGAGAATGGCACACAGCCCCATCAAAAACGAGGCAGAAAAAGTCGAGGTATCGGTGGCGAAAGCCAGCACCGGCGAGCTGATGATGCTGCAGACGAAGATGTCCGCGATAGCCATGATGGCGCGGGTGCTGGCCAAAGGGCGCTCCTGCGCGGAGGCTGCCGGGGTATAAGGGCTTGCCAGCGGCGCTGGCACAGAGGCTTGGTTGGGCTGTGCGAAGGGATCGAACGGTGACTGCTTGGCCTGTGCAGTCGGTGCGAATCCGTACTGCTGCTGATTGGGCTGCTGGAAGCTGTGCTGAACATTGAAGGGCCACTCCCCATAAGCCGCTAGCTCGCTCAGCTGCGGCCACGTTGGGCGCAGCTGATCCTCGAGTCCCTGATCATAAGTCGCACGAATCTCTGGCGAAGACAAAATGGTGTGCGCAATCTGCGCTTCCTGACGGCGATCATCGCCGATTTCAAACCCCATCTGCTCCAGACG
Source organism: Corynebacterium sp. HMSC05D08 (assembly GCF_001807215.1). Taxonomy (NCBI): domain Bacteria; kingdom Bacillati; phylum Actinomycetota; class Actinomycetes; order Mycobacteriales; family Corynebacteriaceae; genus Corynebacterium; species Corynebacterium sp. HMSC05D08. Next base: position 95,664 of record NZ_KV788294.1, read on the forward strand.
TGCATCCTTCGCCGCCAATAAAATTCCCAGCTCACGGGAGGTGCTGCGGCGGTCAAGGTCGAAGTGCTCATACAGGTCTGGGGCAAAGGAATCTGGGGTCATGGCAAGCAGTCTAAGTCAGGGATCGGAAACTATTTGAACTACGGGGAATGCTACTTACGGCGCAGCAGCGCAGCAACGCCCGCGGCGGCTGCACCAAGTACGGCGCCCGCGCCCAAGGTCACACCGGTGGACGGGCCAGATTTGACCTCGTTGCGCACGCGGATGACGGCCGGCTCCGGCACTGGCGGCTCAGCAAGCTCCATGGATTCCTCGGTGGTTGCAGTCCACGCGGAGACGTACAGAACAACGCGCCAGATTAGGTACATCACGACCATAAGCACGATGACTGGACCGAATACCGCACCGGCCGGGTTGCCCGAAGCTGAGGACATGATAACGGTGGACAGCTGCTTGATGGCCTCGAAGGCCACCGCGCCGATAGCTGCGCCCTTCAGTCCTGACTTGGTCGGCACGTCGGTGCGCGGCAGGAAGACAATCATCCACCAGAACACCAGGAAGTTGGCCACCAAGCCGATCACGATGCCGGCCAAGACCAGCACTGCATCCATCCCAGGGAAGGACTCAATGCCGACCCACTCGAAGACCTTCTGAGTTAGTCCAGAGGAACCCGCAGCGGTCACACCGAAGGCGATGAGCAGCGCCACCAGCAGGCCGATGAGGGCCAGCAGGTCGCTGAGCTTCTGCGTAAAGAAGTTGCCCTGGGTCTCGTTTGGGTCCTTATCCCACATCGCGGAGATGCCGATGCGCAGGTTATTCATCCAGCCCAGGCCGGACCACAGGGTGGTCAAACCACCGATGCCGTACATAGCGCCGCGCTGGGCGATGGCGGTCTCAAGGAGCTCATTGAGGGTGTCGCCCAAGTCGCCGGACACGGAGTTCGCGATCTGGTCCTGCACTTGCTGCATGAGGTCCGGGCGGGTGGCCAAAACCGTGGCCGCACCGGCGACCGCAAGCATAAACAGTGGGAAGATTGCCAGCACTGAGAAGTAGGTAATGCCGGCGGAAAACTGGTTGCCGCCCTGCTCGCCATAGCGCCCCAGCATGCGCATGATGTGGTCAACGAAGGGGGATCTCTCTCTCACCTTGTCCACAGGACCCGGATCATCGGCGTGTGCGCGCTCGATGCCGTAATCGTCCGTTTTTGATTGATCTGTCTGAGTGGAGGTAGCCACGGGCAGTCGGTCCTTTACAAAATTTCACTAATAAGTCACTAATAAGTTCGGACTACCCAGGTTAGCGTGACTACGCACCACCGTGCAGATTACTTACGCAGGCGGGGGAGGAAACCAACCGCCTTGTAGACCTTTTCCACGAGCGGTTCCGCAACCTCAGAAGCTCGCTCAGCGCCCTGCGCAAGCAGTCGCTCCAGCTCACCGCGGTCAGCCATGAGCTCGTCATAGCGTGCCTTGAGCGGCGCGGTGAAGGCCTCCAGAGCATCGGCGGTGTCCACCTTCAGGTGGCCGTAGCCCTTGCCCTCGTACTTGGCCACAACGTCGTCGATCTTCTCACCCGTCAGCGCGGACTGGATGGCCAAAAGGTTGGACACGCCCGGCTGTGTCTCGCGGTCGAAAGCCACCACACCAAGGTCATCGGTCACAGCGGACTTGATGCGCTTGGCCGAGGTCTTCGGCTCATCGAGCAGGTTGATGATGCCCTTCGGGTTGGCGCCCGACTTCGACATCTTGGCAGTCGGCTCCTGCAGGTCATAAATCTTGGCCGAGTCCTCCGGAATGAACGGCTCCGGAACGCGGAACGTCTCGCCGTACTTATTGTTGAAACGCTCCGCGAGGTTGCGGGTCAGCTCCAAGTGCTGACGCTGGTCCTCACCCACCGGCACGTAATGCGGGGAGTACAAGAGGATATCCGCCGCCATGAGCATCGGGTAAGTAAACAGACCAACAGTGGTGCGGTCAGTACCCTGTTTAGCGGACTTGTCCTTGAACTGCGTCATGCGGGAGGCCTCACCAAAGCCGGTCAGGCACTGCAGGACCCAGGTCAACTCAGTGTGGGCCGGGACGTGGGACTGCACGAACAGCGTGGACTTCTCAGGGTCAATGCCCAGTGCGATGAGCTGTGCGGCACCAGCAACGGTACGGTTGCGCAGCTCCTCTGGGTTCTGCTCCACGGTGATGGCGTGCAGGTCCGGGATGAAGTAAAACGCGTCATAATCGTTCTGCAGATCAATCCACTGCTTGAGCGCTCCCAAGTAGTTTCCCAGGTGGTAGGAATCTGCCGTGGGTTGAATACCGGAAAGTACGCGGGAGATGTTCTGCTCAGTCATGGTTGACTAGTCTACCCTCGTGGCACGCCTGCCAAGTGGTTGGCTGCGCCAAGGTGCTGCACGGCATCATCGATGATGGAAACCAAGCGCACTCCCCTACTCACGTGCGGAGTCCAGTTGGTGTCGACGATGTCGTCGAGAGCAGCGTCGGAAAGCGTGGCGCAATAGTCGCCCGCGCCTCCTCCGGGATCTGCCCATAGCCCATTGAATCCGGCAGCGCGATGTCAAAGCGCTCCCATGCCTCGGGCTCACCAATCAGGGCAGCGAGCTGAATGTCCGCCATGCGGCCGGAATGCCACAGCAACCAAGCAGTCGTTCTCATAGAGAGCCACAGCATCGCGTCTGAACTGTTCGGAGTACCTGGACATGATGGTAGATTACCTTTCTTCCCAACCCAACCGGGCTGGATATCAGGTGTCTACCTAACGGGGGCCAGGTCCAGAAGGCCTTGAAGAAAAAGCCCACCAGCAGACAACAGTTCGAAGATCTTGTAGTCATTGTCTACAACATGAGAAACAGGTGCTCTCACCACGAATCAATCGTCCACCAACGCAATATCCCCCGTGAAGTCGCACATCTCAACGCCGTTGACAACGCCATCCACATGGTGGCGAGTTTCATTGATCCTCGCGCCGCGACATGGATCAAAGGCAATTCCCGGGTCCCCACTGTACGAGCACAACGACCTTAGTCGTCTGCCGCAACACTGAGGTAGGAAATTAGGAATGTCATCGACGTTGGTGTGTAGCTGGGAGTCGTCGGCATCGAACGTGACGCTATCGTCCTCGACGATTCAGGCGACTACCGTAAACTCTCTGAAAGCAAGCAAGCTGAAGTCGACGTCCATAACAACAACGCCGGGCGCCTGACAAGCGAAATGGCTGCGTTGGAAAAAATCCGTATGAAGTGCCCCAGGTTTTGTTCCGTTTGAGTA
>NZ_KV788295.1:0-757 GCF_001807215.1 Corynebacterium sp. HMSC05D08
CTCGCGTGGTTATCGCCAGTCCAAGGCCCGTGGATTAAGTGCTCGTTGCCTTCGCGATGCTGTGCTGATTGAACGCATTAGGTGCTGTTCATCAGGATAATTACGGTGTTTACGGGGTGTGGAAAATGTGGCATGCTCTTCGCCGTGAAGGAATTGATATCGGGCGTGAACAAACCGCTCGGTTGATGCGCCTGGCCGGTATTTCTGGCAAAGGCAAAGGCAGATCACCTATCACAACCCGAAGAGTTAACGTGCCTGATCTGCGCCCGGACTTGGTCGAGCGTGAATTCAAAGCTCAGGGTCCAAATAAGCTGTGGGTGGCCGACATTACGTATGTGCGCACGAAGAAAGGCTTTGTGTACGCCGCGTTTGTCACCGACGTTTACTCCCGCCGGATCGTTGGGTGGGCGTTGTCAGACTCAATGCGGACTGAAGCACTGCCGCTGCAAGCTCTCAACCAAGCGATCGTGTGTGCTGAGGAAACAACAGGTCTCATTCACCATTCGGATCACGGGTCCCAGTACGTCAGCGTGGTCTACAACGAGCGACTAGCCCAGCACGGTATTGCCGCTTCCACTGGGACGGTTGGCGACTCCTACGACAATGCTCTTGCTGAAAACGTAAACGGCTCCTACAAGAACGAGCTAATCCATACTCGCAGGTGGGATGATGTTGTCGAGGTAGAAATCGCGACGTTCGAGTGGGTGTCATGGTGGAACGAGACAAGGCTCCACCAAAGCTTGGGATACCGAACCCC
>NZ_KV788296.1:0-3469 GCF_001807215.1 Corynebacterium sp. HMSC05D08
AGCTGAGGTAGGAACTAAACCCAGGACGCTTCAGTTATGCGGCTTGGCGTAGTTTGTCGGGGCGGAAGCCGGAGAAGCTGTTGCCGGCTTCGTCGACGATGACGGGGGCGCTGGCGTGGCCGAGGGTGGCGAGGTAGCCGGTGTGTTCTTTGGCGGGTTTTTCTTGGTAGTTGAGGCCGAGTTTGTTGGCGGTTTTGATGGTCAGTCGGCAGGGGTGGCATCCGGGTTTGGTGTAGATGGTGAGCATGTCTGCTCCTTTCTGGTCGAGTGTTGCCTTCCGTCACGGTATGCCTCTAGTTTAACATATGTTTTAACATATGGCAAGACATATGTTAGGCCATATGCTTTAGCATATGTTCGGGGTTTGTGGCCGCCACCTGTAGTTTTACTGGTGCCGGTGGTGTCGGTCTGGGGTGTGGGCGTGCATTTTTCTTGCTTTCATCTCCGGCACGTAGTGCCTGCGCCCGCCTGTGGTGGAGGTCAAGAAAGCGTGGAATAAATAGCGAAAAGCGCCCCGGATTCGGGGCGCGCGGGAGCGGTTTATGCCGCGAAAGTTCTTGACCGTAGCCACAGGCGGGTTAAGCTGCCGAAGGCGGAGATGAAAGCGTATCTGCCGAAACGGACACTGGTTGCGGCGTGTGGCTGTGTGGCTGGTCTTTCACGGTGGTGTTGGGGGTTGTTTTCCACGGGAGTTGCGCTCGGGTGCGCGGTGGGGTGGTCAGGCCATGATTGAAGGTCGTGGAAATTCCCGCAGCGAAGCGAGGAAATTGGAGCGAAGGCCACCGTGGGGTGGGTGTGGTTTAGTGGCGCTCTTGCGGGGTGTCTTTGTGATTGCGGTAGTAGCGGTCTTTAATGCGGCGTTGTTTTTTACCTTCTTTTACTAGCAGTGGGTAGAGGTCTTTTTCTGGTGCGGTGTGCGCCTGGCGGTTAAGGCGTTCGACCATGTGGCGGTATTGGCGGCGATACGAGTTGGAGGCTACGGCTTCGGCGTAGTCGGTTATTTTCGGCGGTATGTGCTCTAGGTTGGTGAGCATGGTGATAAGTGCGTCGATGTTGTCGGTGAGTATGCCGGATTGGTCGCCTTCGGCGTGTAGGGCTGTGCGCACGCTGGCGGGGTCGTAGGGTCTGCCGCTTTTGAGTTGTTGGCTGATGGTGGCAAAGATTGCGGCGTAGTCGGTGGAGTAGAAGTCGGCGGGGGTGAGTGTTTGTGTCAGGTTTACCGCTTGGGTGGTGTCGCGGTTCCAGAGCAGGGCTGCGATAAGTAGCGCTTCGGGGTCTTCGCGCGGGTCGTTGTCTGCGCGGTCGGCGATGTGGGGAGTCTCGTGGGACATGGTGGCTCCTTGGTGTCGCGGGTGGTTATCCTTCCCAGCCGGTTTGTTGAGCCCAGGAGGAGATGAGCTGGTCGGCGATGGAGGCTCCATACTTGCTGCGGATTTTTTGCATGGCCTTCAGGGTGTCTTTGGGGATGTAGACGGTGGTGGTGCGGGTGAGCTCGTCGGTGTTGTAGGTCGCGTCTGCGGGCTGGTAGTCCGCGCCGTGGTCGGTGATTAGTTCCCAGGCTTCTAGAAGTTGGCGGTAGATAGGGGTGCTGGTTTCTGCCCAGTTTCTGCGTAGTTCTTTGTAGATGGAGTAGGGCAGGTTGACGGTGGTGCGGTGGGGCTTTTCTTTCTTGGTGGCCTTTGTGACCTTGGTGGTATTAAGTCCGGTGTCTTTGGTGAGGGTGGGTTTTCCTTGGGCGTCGGTTTGCTTCTTTTTCGGGCGTGCCAGTCCTGGGGTGTCGTTCATGGTTGCTCCTTTTTAAGGTGTGGTTAGTTGGTGATTTGGGCGATGATTTTGTCAAAGATTGCGGGATAGCCGTGTAGTTCTTTGGCGCTGTTGCGGGGCCAGTGTCCGAATTGGCGGTCGAAGTAGGCGCGGGATTCTACGCCGGGCCAAATGACTGGGATTCCTTCGTCTTCAAGGACTTTCCGGGCGCGGTCGGCAGTGCTTTTGCGCTTGTCCCAGATGGTGGGCAGTACGGCGTAGTGTTTGCCTTCTGGAATGACGTCGATGATTTTCCAGGTTTGTGCCATATCCGTGTGGGTGCCGGTGGTGGGAATGACGACGAAGTCTGAGTTTTCGATGATGAGTTCAGACATGCTGTGATTGCTGGGTGGGCCGTCGATGATGACAAGGTCGTCGCTGTATTTTTTTACCTTGCGCGCGAGGATTCCTCGGTTGACGGCTTCGACTTCGACGTCAACGTGGGGGGCGTTGGGGTTTTCTTCGAAGGCGTCGTTGGCGTATTCGATCCATTCGGAGGCGGTGCCTTGTTCGGCGTCGGCGTCGAGGACGTGGACGGTGTATCCACGGTAGGCGGCGACGGCGGCGAGGTTGATTGCGCTGGTGGTTTTTCCGGTTCCGCCTTTGGCGTTGAGGCAGGAAATTACGGGCATGGCTGCTCCTTTTAGGTGTCGAGTGTTGTGTTCTCAAAGTGTCCTTTGAGCTGTGGGTTTCATATTAGCATATGTTCTGCCATATGTTAAGCCATATGCTTAAACATATGTCTTGGCATATGTTTAATTGGGAGCTTTGATTTTACGTCTCACGTGGGAGTTTGTTGCTTTTTTCGGCTACGTTTTCTACGATCAATCGTGTCGAGTGTTTAACTGATTCCTTTCGGTTATTCCGACGTCTCGGGGATGCCCGAGACAAGCTCCCGGGGATGCCTGGGAGCTTTTTTATGTCCAAAGCAAGATTGCACGCGCCGATGACGCTTCGGTTCTTGTCATTGTCGATCAACCCAACAACATCGGCCGGTTAACCGTCGCAGTCGCCCAAGACATGGGGGCCGACGTTCGCTATCTACCGGGGCTTGCGATGCGGCAGCTCTCTCGCATCCACGTCGGCAACTCCAAGACCGATGTGCGCGACGCCTACGTCATCGCCCATGCCGGTCTTAAACTTCCGGATGCCTTGCGCAGCGTCGACCGCGTTGAGGAAGTCTTTATCCAGCTGAAAGTGCTCAACGGTATTGACGAAGATCTCGCCCGGGCCTACACACGCCTGATTAACCAGATGCGATCCGCGCTCGTGGGAACCTATCCTGCATTCGAACATGTTCTGCGCGGACAGGTGATTCATCGCAAGTGGATCCTCCACCTACTTGCGAAATACGGTGGCCCCACCAAGATTCGACGCGTCGGTAGAGCACGTCTGGCAGCCTTTGCGCGCAGTCACAGGGCGCGCAATCCTGAGCCTGTCATCGATGCCATGCTTGCTGCCATCCACGGGCAGACCGTGTCCATTGCCGGGGCAGAATACGCCGAACTTGGCGTAGCAATGTCCGCCAAAGATGCATTGGCCAAACTCGAGCATCGTAAAGAAATCGAGGCACAGGTACTCAAGCTCATCCAGGACATTCCTCACACCGAGATTCTTTTATCCATGCCCGGCATCGGTCCGCGTAGCGCCGCGCAGATCCTCATGA
>NZ_KV788296.1:3489-12808 GCF_001807215.1 Corynebacterium sp. HMSC05D08
ATATGTCCGACTTCCCCGATGCAGCGCACCTAGCGTCCTATGCAGGCCTATCACCGCGGACGAATCAGTCGGGAACGTCCATCATGTCGAATTCGCCCAACCGGGCTGGCAACAAAAAATTAAAGAACGCCCTATGGCAATCGTCTTTTGCATCGATCAGATTCCACGAGCGTTCCCGGCAATTCTATGAACGAAAACGCAAAGAAGGCAAAAGACACAACGCCGCAGTTGTCGCACTCGCACGCCGGCGCCTCAACGTTCTCTTCGCCATGATGCGTAGCGGCGAGCTCTACCGAGACATCTCCACAGTCCAAGAGGTCACAGCAGCTTAGAACCAACAGCTCCCATCCAAGCCGATTGAGCAGCAAGCCCAATCGGCTCCTCGAGATGCCCGAAAACAACATTCACACGGCGAAGCAGAAGCCCTTCATACCCCCAACAACCTCACCCACGGAGTTGACAACCTATATAGGAACACCCCCTCAACACAAAGCCTAGTTGGAGCGGCGGCGCAGCAGCACCAGGAACCCAGCAACGACGAGGGCCAAAACGCCCAGGCCGATCGCGACGTTGCGCCAGGAAGCCGATGGCTCAGCCTCAGCTTCCGGAGAAGCGTCCGCGGAAGAATCCGCACCCTCACCACCGACGACGCCTCGGATCCACTCGGCCTGCTCGGCAACCGGCGCCACCGCGACGGCGGCATTAGAGGTCATTTCCTCCTCCGTCGGGTTGTCCGGGTCCTCGAAGAGTCCAGCCGACATGATGCCGGCGACCTTGCCGTCGGCGAAGATAGCGCCGCCGGAGTCGCCCGGCTGGATACGGGCGCCGTTCTTGAGGGCGACCTCGAGGGCGGTTGGGGCGTCGAAAAGGGCGAGCGGGGAATCGCCGCGGACCTCGGCCTCGGCGGAGGGCAGCTCGGTGGAGCCTCCCGAGCCGTCGGAGGACCAGCCGTAGATGTTCACAGCGCCGGCGGGGACCTCGTCTGCAACCTCGGCGAACGTATCTAGCTGCATTTCCTCTTCGGTGTGGAGCAGGGCGATGTCGCCGCGCGGGGCAACCTCGTGGCGGTCCACCTTGTAGACGCGCTGGTCGTCTCCCTGGCCGGTGCGCACCGAGCCGCCCGGCTTGGCGGCGGCCTCGACGCAGTGGCGGGCGGTGATGACCCAGTGGGGGTCGATGGCGGTGCCGGTGCAGACGCCGTCGTCGGGATCGGAGTCGTCGACACGCACGGAGACCACGGGCTTGGCTTCGTCGACGTCGCCGGCGAAGGTGGTGCTTTCCATCGCCCATGCGGGCTGGGCGACGAGGGCGCCTGCGACGGCGAGGCTAGCTGCGAGCTTTTTCACGATTGTTCTCCTTCACTACCGCGGTGATGCGGCGAATTACAGTTTCAAGCGGCCCGCGCTGAAATATCGCGAGCCATACGTAAGCGATCACGATGGCGCCGCCCACGGTCACCCAAACGTTGAGCCACTCGGCGGTGAGCACGTGGATGCAGTACAGAGTCAGCGGCATACGGCCCAGCGGGGCGAGCCATCCGAGCCAGCGTTGCGCCAGGCAGCACAGGGCGCAGATGCTTATCGACGCCCCCACGCTGCCCACAACGTCCATGAGTCCTCCGGTGTGGCCGGTGGCGTCGAGAAGCGGTGGCAACGGTGTGGTCCAGCGCAGCGCCACATCCAGGGCGAACAGCGCCCCGCCGACCACGAGGCCGGGCCACAACGGCATGTAGCGTTTGAACAGGATGCCGGCGATCATGAGCGTGGCCCACATCATGGGCGGGTACGGCCAGGACGACGGCGCGAGCACCGCCGAGCCAAAAGTGAGGGCGCACGCGAGCCACAGCAACAGTGGTGTGTCCCAGCGTGGCGCCCAGGCGAGCAGCGCCATGCAGACCCCGATGGTGCCGAGCACCACCACGATCGACCCCGAAAATGGGGCGAGCGCGAAGTGCAGGGCGATCAGAAGGATGCCGCGCACGATGAACTCGGCGGGCTGGGCGCGCATGTACCCCATTGAGACACCGGCGATGAAGGCGAACAGTGCGGCCGGGAAGCCGAACAGCACCTGTGCAGTGATGCCCTCTTGGACGGTGAGGTGCGCGACCATCATGGCGACGAGTGCCACCGCGCGGGCGGCGTCGATTCCTACGTTTCGGGTCTGCATGGCTGTGGAAGTTACGCAGCCAGATGTTGCGGTGACGTTAACGTGGGCGCAACACCCCCGCCGATACGATCGGGCTCATGACAATTCGGGTACTTGTGATCGACGACGAAGCCTATCTCGCCGACGCCATCGCCACCGCACTCAACAACGCAAACATGCAGGCTAGTGCCGTGTATGACGGCTTGGAGGCGCGTTCGCGTATCGACGACACCCGCCCCGACGTCGTCGTGCTCGACCGGGACCTGCCGGGGTTGCATGGTGATGAGGTGTGCAGGTGGGTCGTCGATACGCATCCCGCGACCCGGGTGATCATGCTGACCGCGTCCGGCTCCCTGGACGACAGGCTGGAAGGCTTCGGGCTCGGCGCCGACGATTATCTGCCCAAACCGTTCGAGGTGCCGGAGTTAATCGCGCGGGTTAATGCGTTGGCGAAGCGCAACGCCCCGGCGCGCGGCGAGGTGTATCGCTGCGGGGATGTGCGCCTAGACACCTTTCGGCGCGAGGTCACCCGTGGTGGCGAGACGGTGCCACTGAGCCCGAAGGAGTTCGCTGTGCTCGAGGTACTCATGGAGGCCGACGGCGGGGTGATCTCTGCCGAGGACCTGCTCGCGGAGGCGTGGGACGAAAACGCGGACCCGTTCACCAACTCCCCGCGCGTGACGGTGTCGCACCTGCGCAAGAAGCTAGGCGAACCGCGCATCGTGCACACCGTGGCCGGCGCCGGCTACTACGTGGCGGAGGAGGAACGATGAGGCTGAGTTTGCGGGCCCGCATTACGGTGATGTTCGTGGCCACGGTGCTTGGGATGGGGTTGGCTCTGATCGGGCTGGTGTATGCCTACCTGAAGCTCACCCCGGTGCCGGTAACGGCCACCTTCCCCACGGTGGAGGACGGTGTCATCATCGACGGTGCCGTGCCGATCACCAGCGAGATCCTGCGCCGCGTCCTCCTCGCCTCCCTGTCGGTACTTGCCCTGTTGCCCCTGCTTGCGGGTGTGATCGGCTGGTTCGTGGCAGGCCTGGTGATCAAACCTCTTCGCGACATTGCCGACGACGCCGCCTCCGTCACCCGCGGCGACCTCTCAGCCCGCATCACCCACCATGGTCCCGACGACGAGGTCGGCGAACTCGCAGACGCGCTCAACGTCATGCTCGACGAATTGGCGGGCGCAGTGGAGCGCCAGCGCCGGTTCGCCTCCAACGCCTCCCATGAGTTGAAGACTCCGATCGCAACCATCCAGACCATGGCAGACGTGGCCCTGACCGGCGACGACGGCGGGCTGCGTCCCACGCTAACCCGCGTGCGCGAGGTCAACGCCCGCAGCGCCGACACCGTCGCCGCCCTACTCCAGCTGGCCAACGTGGACGTGCGCGACCGGCAGCGCCTCGACCTGGCAGAACTGTGCCGCGAGGTGTGCGCCGACCGCAACGTCCCCGCCGACGCCGTGCCCGTGACCGTGGACGCCTCCCCCACCCTGACCCGCCAGGCGGTGGACAACCTGGTGCGCAACGCACTCACCCACGGCAACAACCCCGCGCTCACCCTGCGCAAGGTGGGCAACTTCGCTGAGGTCACCGTGGAATCCGGCGGCGAGACCTACTCCGCGGCCGAGGTTGCAACCTGGACCGAACCATTCGCGCGCGCCGAACGCACCGCAGGTGCCGGCCACGGGCTCGGGCTGGCACTCGTCGATGCGATCGCGAACGCCCATGGCGGATCCCTGGTGCTTGCGCCGCGGGCCGGTGGTGGGCTCGTCGCAAAGCTATCGCTTCCGGCCTAAAGCTCCCGGATGTAGAGCAGCATGCGGGAGCCTTGCTCGATGTTGGTCAGGCCGTGGCGTTCGTAAAAGCGGCGCGCATCGGTGTCTACCTCGTCGACGTTGATTTGTAATTCGCCGGCGCTGTGCTTGCGGATCTCCTCGAAGACCCGCTGCAGCAGCGCCGTGCCGACCCCGCGATTGCGGTGGGCAGGTGCGACGTAGAGCTCGTCGAGCATCGCCACCGGCCCGTCGTAATACGGGCTCGGGCGCAGGGTGACGTAGGCGAAACCAATATCGCCGGCGAGGAGAACGAAGGCGTCGTCGTGTGCGATGATCTGCGCAAACCGCTCCTCAAGGCCTTCGGGAACCGGGGTATCAAACTCTGTGTTGAAATCGCGCAATAGCTTTGCGACGACCCCCGCGTCCGCTACCTCCGCGACCCTGATCTCGTTGGTTGTAGTCATATGCGCACACCTTAACGGGTTAAGCGACAAAATGTGTGTCTGCTATCGGCGTGTCGCGGGGTTAGATGTGGCCTTTTTGGATGCCGATTGAGTGTGTGAATCCCACTGTCGTGGGTTTGATGAGGTAGTCGATGTTGCGGAAGCTTTGGCATCGGCGTGCGTTGTGCTCCGTACGTTGTTTCAAAAACGGGTTTCATCAAACGGAACAAAACCTGGGACACTTCATATCCCACCCCAGGCCTAATGACTTGGGTGCAGCGGCAACGCTCATCCGATTTAGGCAGAGTCGTTGCAGGATCCAGTGGGTCACCTGGTCCGTGGTCTTTGAATTGTCGGGCGCGCAGGCAAGGCCAGCACGGAAGATCTTCTGCAAGCAACGCTTGTTGGTGCACCGGTAGCGTGGAAGGCGCACATGAAGGCGTGTTGGGTGGCCGACGATGGGCAGATCGACCAGGCTGCGGATGACGTGGTCGCGGAATACTCCAGGCTGCCCGCAGGTAGGGCATTCATTGATCGGCTCGACGGGTTCGGCTTCAATAACAGTGACGTCACCGTTTTCTGTGGCACCGGTGATAGTAGTTCCTAGTTTTGCGGTGCGGCAGATGGTATCGACGATGACATTTCCGTTAGGCTGCACAGTAGGTCCTTAGTTTTGTACGGATGGATTAGATACCTTTTTCCTACAAAGCCAAGGACCCCAATATCTTGTGCCACGCCCGAACCCCCGGCGAACTAATCAATGCACTCTAAAACCGGAAGAGCCCTTTTAGTACTACTGGTGGATTTCGGTTTTGGTGGGGATTAACGCCGCCGGCTTCGGTTTTTCCGTTGAGGAGGTCGTTGACTACTTCCCGATGGTGAAATGGGTCGATGGTGAGGTAGAGAGGAACCAGTCACCTGGAAGAGATCGATCCAGTCGTTGGTGTGCAATCTGGGAGGTAGGGTCGCGGGGTCGATTCCTCGCGAGCGCAACCATGATTGTGTTTCTGAACGTGATGAAAACAACCCTGCCCTTCGGAGAATTTCCCCTATCCCGCGTCCCCGGGCAGTGAAAACGGTGTGCACCATCGCCTGAAAGGCTTTGCGCTGCTCTATCGGAATCTTCGGGTCACCCACCCGGCGGATCACTAAGATCCCCCCGTCAACGTTTGGCTGTGGCCGGAAAGCAGTCCTTGGTACCCGAGAACCCAGGTGAAATGTGAACCATGGGGACCACTGAGCCGTCATCATCGTGCTTGCGCCTACCCCGGCCCGGCGGCGAGCGACTTCCCACTGCATGAGGAGTACAGCGTCAGTCCATGCTGGCGCATGCAGCAACTTTCGAAGAATGGCAGTGGTGAGGTGAAAGGGAATGTTTCCCACAATGACGCAGGGAGTGGCGGGTAACCGGAAGTTAAGGAAATCATCATGGACCACTTCGACCGCCGCCGAGGAGGTTTCTTGTGTGATTTTGGCAGCTAGTTTTGCGTCCACTTCAACTGCCGTTATCGCCCTCCCCAAGTGGGCCATCGGGTGAGTGAGGGCACCGCTTCCTGGTCCGATCTCAATGATGGGGCCGGAGGTTTGTTTCACAAGGTCGATGATGGAGTTGATGATCTTGTGGTTGGTGAGAAAATTTTGGCCATGCTCGTGACGGCCGTGTCCGTATGCAGACATCAGGTGTGCTCCTTGGATTTGAAAGGGAGCCGGGCATGACAAATAGCCGCCCGGCTAAAGGACCGGAGCGGTTTTTAACCTACGGGGTAGGAAACCGCCTTAGCGGTTGGTGCGCAACCGCAAGAAAGCGGTACCTGAAATCAACATGGGTCTAATTATATCCATTTAAAGGGTTAAGGGTCAAAATGTGTGTCTGGCTCGGCGTGTCGCGGGGGTTAGATTTGGCCTTTTTGAATGCCGATTGAGTGGGTGTAGTCGGTGTCGATAGCGTTGTCGTAGAGGGCTGGGCGTCCTGTTTCGTGGTCGGCTTGGTTCTCGGTTTGGGTCAGGGTGGATACTTTGGCGAGTTGGCCCTGGCCCCAGTCGGACTGCCTGGCGATTCGTACTGGATCGTCAGGCAGTTCCGTTTTTAAGTAGAGCCACCAATCCAGCATGCGGCGTTGTCGTTCGCCTGATCTGCCGCGGTGGGTTCTGGCGAGCAGTTTGAGCTGGGCGTTGATGCCGCCTTCTAAGCTGTTGGTGGTGGATTTGATCCGCTCGGGCGCAAGGACTCCTGCTGGCGGGTTGAGGTAGACAAACAGCATCTCGGACCGCCAAAGATGGTTGAGGCTGTTGTAGGCCTTGCGCACGTTGTGGTGGGTCCACACGCGGGTCCATGCACCTGTTTTGGGGTCTTTGATCATGGTTTTCTCGTTCATCCATTCCCGGTAGATCGTTGAAAACTCGTGCAGTTGCACACCCCACGCGGCGGCTTCATCCAGTGTGGTGATCCGGGTCAGTTTCAGCGCAAGTCGGTAGATGGTGCGCCCGGCATCGGTGCGTGGGTTGGTGGTGGTGTAGCGGCGGACCACGCGTTGGGCGTGGACGAGGCAGCGTTGAATTTTCGTAGTCGGCCAGCACTTTTTGATTGCGCTGTATGCGCCTTGGCCGCCGTCGATGACGGCGATGAGTGGGGCTTCGATGCGTTCAAGCAGCAGTTGGTAGTCGCGGGTGGTTTCGTGTTTGCACCAGTGCCAGGCGATCACGTGGTCGATGGTCGCCGCGACGATCAGGCAGCCACCGGCGGTGTAGGTGCCATCGAGAAATACCTGGTCGTAGATCCGCTTGTGGTGGCCGGCGGTGGGGTCAGGCACATCAACGAGCCAGCACCACTTGAAGCGCCGCTTCATGGTGGCGCGGCTAACACCGTTTCGTTTGGCTAGGTCGTCGAGTGATATTGCGGTGGTGCAATGCTCGATGAACTGGGTGAACACTGCCGCGTTGGTGATGTCGTTTCGACGTTTGACGCTGGAGGCGCCGCATTGTTTGCAGCGCCATCTGGTGGTGCCTTTGCTGGTGGTGCCGTTGCGTTTCATTTCACCGCCGCAGTGGCAGCGTGGTTGGTTCTTCGACATTGCGACACCACACCACGCCGCGCATAGCACATCACGGCTGCCACACCGAGGATTTCCCGTCGGGGGCTAGATATATGCTTCCGGAGCATATACTTTCCGGAAACCTACAGGTCAATCCGTGAAAATCCGCGATTCCGGACACACTTTTTGACCCTTAACCCTTCTTTGAGACTGGTGGCTAAGTTTAGAAGTTCATCTGGATTATCTGCGGGGCGTTGCTGAGGCAGATTTCTCTGTGCTGCGCGAAAGCAAACATAGAATTAAAGGGTGGATTCGCCGCAGTCAAGAACTTAGCCAGAGACCTAGCGGCCAACAATCCTTTCAATAACACGACTCTCGAGGGATTCGATAAGACTGCCCCAGGCGTCAGGCCCCCTGTCAACCTTTTCATCACTTTCTGCGAGGGTGTCATCTATCAGAGTGTTTGCTACTTTTACCCAAGTATCGCAATCTGCACCGTTCGGCACGGAGACTTGTTTTACCGTCCGGGCAGTGTCCCAGTCCGGACTCCTTTCAGGCACATATTTATTTGGAAATTCCGGACCGTACACCCTACATTCCAAGAAGTTATGGTCTGCTTCACGTAGAGCTTTCAGCTCAAGCCGAGGGGAAAATAGATCAAATCCAGGGTCCCCGTTCATCTCCGATCTCTCTATCAAATTAATTACGCGAGAATTATCATTTTTACTGCTATCAATATGCATACCGTCAACAGTATCTAGTTCACGATCCTCCTACCATTGATCGCCCCTTTGAGGTAAACCCCTCGAATCGTAAAGGACAATCATGAAAAACTACGCCAACCTTTTTGAGTACACTGCACAGCCAGCAGACAGTCAACGCATCCTTGAATTTGAAAGCAAGCTTGGCAAAAAGCTACCTGATGATTACAAGATGCTGCTTTCAGAAACTGGAGGCGGCATCCTCAACCTAGAAAAATGCTTCCTTACAGATATTTCCCTGCCTGATGGGGACACCTTGGAGGTCGTTGTTGAAGATATCTTCGGCAACGGCACAGCAAGCAATGGCGCTCATGTTGATTTGATTGACTACGCAACCTTCCTCATGGATGAGTGGGAGATTCCCGAAGAAGTCCTTCTCTTGGCTGCTAGCGAAGACGGAATGCATCAATGCTTTGTCATTAACTACGGCTTGCCAGATTTCCCAGAAGGCGCCGTATTGTACGTGGATACCGATCCCGATGGGATCATCATGCCCGTTGCAGAATCAGTCGACGCATTCTTGTCTAAGCTAGGCCCCTACCCAGACCAAGAAGAAACGGTTGAAGATGCAGAGCCGGATAACATCGGGATCAATGGTGTTCGATATGGATCCCTTTCTGAACCTCTCCGAAAGGCGATATCTGCCACTCCAACACCAGGAATCGAAAAGCTTTTAAAACAGGCCACAGAGCTCATCACCAAAGATTTAAATCCAATAATCACCGAGAATAGCCCTGAAAGTCGAACCTTTTACGACGTTGTGTATTGGATTGTTCAGCATATTGAGCCCCAACACGATCCTGAAACATTTGCCAACGGAGGCCGAGAAGGACAAATACTAACCTTCCCAGAACTCATGAAGAACTCATTTATAGTTCCTGGTCAGAAATACGAACTCGGCTACACGCTCGCATCCTTAATCATGTGGTGGGATCGCAGAGTCAAAGAAGGAGTTCTCAAAGAAACCGACAACGGTTTCATCCTCGACGAGAATTACGCCGGTAGCGTCTTCGATCGGCTTCGCCAAGGAGAGATCCAAAACTAGCTTTTCCAGAATTGTTGTCCCCGCGCCCAGCATTTGAAAGCAATCGCCCAAAGTAGAGGACACCATTACTAAACAATGGGGTACACCCAGTGCGACAGATGTGTCGCAAAAAT